>CAYNGG010000291.1:0-5573 GCA_964396575.1 uncultured Desulfobacteraceae bacterium
GCAGTCGATGGCGCAGTCGTCCCCCGCCCAGGAGGTGTCGAGCCGCTGGCCGATGGCCGGAATGACCGCCTCGCAGGGGATGACGAATTCCGATCCGTCCACCGGCTCGGGCCGGCGCCGCCCCGAAGCGTCGGGCTCGCCCAACTCGGTCCGGATGCACTCGAGACCGGTCACCCGCCCGTTTTCCCGGACCACCCGGACCGGAGCGGTGAGGAAGTGAAACTCGATCCCCTCCTCACGGGCCCCGTCGATCTCGTCGGCAAAGGCCGGCATCTCAGCCTCGCTCCGGCGATAGACGATGCTCACCGACTCGGCCCCCAGCCGCCGGGCCACCCGGACCGCGTCAATGGCGACGTTCCCGCCGCCGATCACCGCCACCGACTTGCCCGGCAGAGCCCGGTCCCCGAGGTTGGCTTCCCGGAGAAAGCCCACCGCGTCACAAACCCCTTCGCCCTCGTCCTCGCCGGGGATGTTGAGCCGGATGCACTCATGTGCCCCGATCCCCATGAAGACGGCGTCAAAGCCCTGGGCCGTCAGGTCGGACAGGCCGATGTCGGTCCCGAACCGGACCCCGGTCCGGAGGTCCACCCCGAGCCGGAGAATATAGCCGATCTCGCGGTCGAGAACCTCGGGCGGAAGCCGATAGTCGGGTATTCCCACCCGGAGCATCCCGCCGGGCTGGTCAAGGGCCTCGAAGATCGTCACCCCGTAACCGGCCAGGCGGAGGTCGTAGGCGACGGTGAGGCCGGCCGGGCCGGAGCCGATCACCGCCACCTGCTTGCCGTTGTCTTCGATCTCCGGGATCTCCAGGGTCTCGAAATCCACCTGGTCGGCGGCAAACCGCTTGAGGTCCCGGATGGCGATGGGCGAGTCCACCTCGGCCCGCCGGCAGACCGTCTCACAGGGGTGAGGGCAAACCCGGCCGAGAACGCCGGGCAAGGGAACCCGCTCCATGATCAGCCGGACCGCCGCCTCGTATTTCCCGGCCCTGATCAGTTGGACGTAGCCCTGAACGTTGACCCCGGCCGGACAGGCGGTCACGCAGGGAGCCCGGTCCTTTTTGTCGATGCAGAAGGTGATGGGCACCGCCTGGGGAAAGGCGCGGTAGATGGCCTTCCGGTCCCCGAGGCCGACGTCCCAATCGGATGGCACCGTGACCGGGCAGGCCTTTGTACACTCCCCGCAGCCGGTGCAGACCCCCTCCTTGACATACCGGGGGTTCTGGCGGATTTTGACCGTGTAGTTGCCGATGTACCCGGAGACCTCGGTCACCTCCGAATAGGAGAGGAGCTCGATGTTGGCGTTTTGAGCCACGTCCACCATCTTGGGGGTGCCGATGCAGGCGGCGCAGTCGAGGGTCGGAAAGGTCTTGTCGAACTGGAGCATGTGGCCGCCGATGGTGGTATCCTTTTCCACCAGGTAAACCGTCTGGCCGCCGTTGCCCAAATCGAGGGCCGCCTGCATCCCGGCGATCCCGGCGCCGACCACCAGGACGTTGGGGTGGATATCCACCTCACGGGTCGCCAGGGCATGATGATAGTTGACCCGATTGATGGCCGCCGCCGCCAGGGTCTTGGCCTTCCGGGTGGCCTCGTCCTCGTCCCGAGTCACCCAGGAAACCTGCTCCCGGACCGAGGCCATCTGGAACATGTAGGGGTTGAGGCCGGCCCGCTGGCAGGCACCCTGAAAGGTCTTTTCGTGGAGCCGGGGGGAGCAGGATGCCACCACCACCCGGTTTAAGCCGTAGGTGGCGATGTCATTTTCGATCATCTCCTGTCCCGGGTCGGAGCACATGAACTTGTAGTCCCGGGCCACGACGACGTTGGGGAGCTTCGCCGCGAAAGCGGCAACCTCCTCGACCCGCACGCGGTAGGAGATGTTGATCCCGCAGTGGCAGATGTAAAAGCCGATTCGAATCGTCATCCTCCCCTCCGTTGGGGCCGTGACGCGCACGACCGGTTGGGGTTAGGCCGATGGGCCGGCCGCGTCGGCCGGCGATTCCACCAGGGTACAGACGGTGTCAACGATCTCCCCCGCCTCGCAGGACGTCTCCAGAAAGGCCTCGGGCCGGGGGACCGCCCGCTTTCCGTCGCCCCGGGGAAACGGGTGGAGCCGAAAAAAAGTCCGGCCGGGCAGCGCCGACAGGAGCAGGACCGGAACGTCCCGGACCGCCGCGTCGGTCTTCAAAGTCGAATAGAGGGTAACGCCCCCCTCGCCGCCGATCATCGCATTGAGGATAATGCAGGCGGGACACTCCGTCCTCGCCCGCCGGAGCCCCTCGGCCGCGTCCCCGGCCAGCACGGGCTGAAACCCGTTTGCGGTCATGACGGTCGCCAGAAAGGTCCGCATGTCCGCTTCATCGTCGATCACCAGTATCTTCTTTCGTTCCATGGCGTCATCCAAGTCACGCCGGAGCGTGATTGCCGGGCGTCCCTTATGCTCGAACGACGGCGCGGTCGGCACAGCGCCGCCTCAGTTTCCAGGGTTCCTAAAAGCAAAGGCCGTGCCAAAGGGTGGGTCAGATCGGCGGGCGGTTCATTGTCAGAGGGTTAGGGCCGGCCGGGTGGTGCCGACCGGCGACCGGATTGTTGCCGAACCGCAACACAACGAGGCGAGTTTTAACTCGGATTTTTAGTCTTATGAGTGGGTTAATACCGTTGCGCAACACTTTGCAACAGATGGCTCAACAGCGGGTGGCGCTGCAACGGCGCTCAGGCGGCCGGTAAACGGATCTCGAAGGTACTCCCCTCGCCCACGGTACTCCGGACATCGATGGTCCCGTTGTGGTGGCGGATAATTCCGTAAACGGTGGAGAGGCCGAGGCCGACCCCGTAGCCCTCATCCTTGGTGGTAAAAAAGGGCTCGAAGATCTGGTCCAGATGCTCGTCGGGAATCCCCACCCCGGTGTCCCGGACCCGGATGACGACCCCGCCGCCGTCCGGCGCCCGGTCCGCGGAGAGGAACAGGGTCCCGCCTTCGGGCATGGCGTCGATGGCGTTGAAGATCAGGTTGATGATGCACTGCTGGAGCTGGTTGAAATCCCCGGTGACCGACGGCAAATGATCGTCGATGGCCGATTCGAGGGTGATATTGGAGAGCTCCAGCTTGTGCTGGCTCAAGAGGATGCTCCGGCCCATCAGGTCGGCGACATTGACCGGGCCGAGCTCGGCCGGGGACTTCCGCGAGAAGATCAGGAGGTTGCTGACGATCTTCGAGCACCGCCCGGTCTCGCTTTCCACGAGCTTCAGGTAGCGCTCGAACTTCTCCCGGCTCTCGGCGGAAAGCTCGCCGCCCCGGCCGAGAATCCGGAGCATCAGCCGGCAGTAGTTGAGGACCCCGGCCAGGGGGTTGTTGATCTCGTGGACCACCGACGCGGCGAGCCGTCCCAGGGACATCATCTTGTCCTGCTGGAGAATCTTGGCCTGGTCCTCCACCTCCCGCTCCAGACGACGGATTTCCCGCAGGTCCCGGATGTAGCAGACAAGCCCGTCAGCCGTGCCGTTCTGGTTAAAGACGGTGGAGGCCGACAGTTGGACCGGGATGGTCCCCCCGGAGGGCGGGGTCATGGATGTCTCGTAGAGAAAGAGGTGGTTGACCCCGCCGTACCGCTCGCTCGTCAGGTCCCGCCGGATCCGGTCGGCGCCGTCGGCGGTGAAAAGGTCGGCCAGGGTCTTCCGGCGGAGCACCTCTCCTCGGGAAACCCCCAGGATGATCTCGAGGCTCCGGTTGACGATGACCACCTCCCCTTCGCCGTTGATCCCCAGGATGCCGTCCATGGAGCTTTCGATCAGGTTCTGCTGGAAAGCGAAGGTCTCCATGAGCTCGGTGGTGGTCTCGTTCCAGCCCTCCTCCAGGAGACGGGTGTACTCCCGAAGCTGCCGCCGGGCGGTGTAGCGCTCCCGGGCCCGGGCCAGGGCCAGGGAGAGCGCGTCGTCGTTGATCGGCTTGGTGATGAAGTCGGAGGCGTTGAGCTGAAGGGCCCGGATGGCCAGGTCCATCTCGCCGAAGGCGGTGGCCACGATGACCTCGATGTCGGGATGGCGCTCCTTGACCGCCTCCAGCACGGCGATCCCGTCCATCCCCGGCATCCGAACATCGGTGATGACGATCTGGGGGCCGACCGTCTCACAGAGCTCCAGGCCCGATTCGCCGTCCGGAGCGGTATGCACCGTGTAGCCGGCATCCCGAAGGGTGATCCCCGTCACCTTCCGGATGCCCTCCTCGTCGTCAATGAGAACGATGGTCCAGCCCGAGTCGTCGGTCATGGCGTCTTCACCCATGGGTAAAGGTCAGGAAAGCGAATAGCCGGCGTTTTGCCAGGCCGTGAGCCCGCCGGCGATGCTGTGGACATGATGGAAGCCCCGGCCGGCCAGAAAGCTCGCCGCGATGTTGCCTCGATACCCCACCGCGCAGGTTACCACGATCTCCTCGTCTTTGGGAAGCTCCGGCGGATTTTTCAGCAGCTCGGTGATCGGGATGTGGATCGAGTCGGGGATGCCCCCGGCCGACCGCTCGGCCGCCGTCCGGACATCGATCACGTGGCGGGTCCGGCCGTCGTCGAGCTTCTTCTTCAGCCGGGCCGGGGAGATCTGCCAGAGCTGAGAAATGGGGTAGCCGGACTCCTGCCAGGCGGCGATCCCGCCGTGAAGGTAGCCGAAAATCTCGTCGTAGCCGATCCGGTGGAGCTGACGGCACATCTCGTCGTAGGCCGCCTCGTCCGGCACCACCAGGATCAGCCGGGCCGTGGGGTCGATCACCATCCCGATCCAGTTGGCCGTCTGCTTAGCCAACCCGATGTTGATGGCGCCGGGGATGTGAACCCCGCCAAAGGATGCCGTGTCCCGGGCGTCAAGGACCGTGGCCCCGTCTTCCATGAACGCCTTAAACTGGGCCGGGGAGAGGTCCCGCTTGATGGGACAGCGTTCCAGCAGGGGCGCTCCCGCCTTGTTGGTGGCGATGATGTGAGCGAAGCTCTTGGGCCGGTCCGGAAAGGTCTGAGTCATCTCGCCCATGAAGTCGGACTCCGGGAGCCCCAAAATCGGGTTGTGGCGCTGCTCAAACCCGATGGTGGAAGACGGCTTGGCGCTCATCCCCTTGCCGCACAACGACCCCTGGCCGTGGGCCGGGAAGACTTCGAGGCTTTCGGGCATGGCCCCGAGGGTGTCGTGGAGGGAATGGTAGAGGTTGGCGGCCTGCTCCATGATCAGCTCCTCGCCGGCCAGGTCAGGCCGGCCGATGTCCCCCACGAAAAGGCAGTCGCCCGTGAGGACCAGCCAGGGATCGTCCCCCCGGCTCTTGTCGGTCACCAGGATGGAGATGGAGTGAGGCGTGTGACCCGGCGTGTCGGTGATCTCCAGCCGGGCGTTGCCCAGATCAAAGACGTCGCCCCGGACCACCGGGGTGAAATCGAAGCTCACCGGGCTGTCCCGGTGCATGCAGATTTTCGCCCCGGTCCGGGATTTGAGCTCCATGTTTCCCGAAACGTGGTCGGCATGGACGTGGGTCTCGAAGACGTGAGTGATCTTCATCCCGTTGGCCCTCGCCGCGTCGATGTAGTCCTGAACGTCGCGCTT
>CAYNGG010000292.1:0-5570 GCA_964396575.1 uncultured Desulfobacteraceae bacterium
TTCGATCCATGAGCGTCCAGCGTCCGGCGTTTGCCGTTGATCTTGACGGAACCCTGGCTCACGCCGAGCCGGTGGACGGAGGCCTGCCCATTCGCGGGCGGACGACGGCTTCCTATCTGGCCCCGGCGGTCCTTGACCGCCTGGCGGCTCTCTCCCGGCGGATCGATATCGTGGTGGCCACCGGCCGGTCGGCTTCCACGGCCGCCGACTTCGAACGCCACTTCGCGGCCGCCGGGGTCCGGGTGGCCGGCTGGATTCTCGAGCACGGAGCGGTCGTGGCGGACCAACCCGACTGGGAGAAGAAGGTCCTGGCCGGAATCGATCTCCCGGCGGTCTGGGACGGGATCGAGGCGATCATCGCGGCCGATGGTCTCCCCATCGAAGTGGATTACTACCGGGCCGACCGCCGGGCCACGGTGGTCCTCTCCGGAAAGGGGCCGGTCCTGGCCGAATACCTCATTGACCGGGCCGCGTTGGTCCTCGGGGACCAGTTCCGGAGCCTGGTGGGTGGGCGGAAAATCACCCTGATTCCGGTCCGGGGCACCAAGGAAGCGGCCTTTGTCCACGCCTTCGGCGAGACCCGGGAGCTGTCCTTTGCCGCCGGGGACACCGCCGACGACCTGGGGCTGCTCCGGGATGCCGGCTACCCCCTGACCCTTGCCGGCGCGGCCGGGCCGGTCCGCCGGTATGTGGCCCGCCGGGGCGGGCTCGTCGCCGACGGGAGCGGCCATGCCGGGACCGTCGCCGTCCTCGACGGAATTGCCGCCCGCCTGGACCGGGGCGCCACCAGCCTGCCAACCCCTGGTCCCCGGCTGCCGATAGAGGAGACCGACCACTTCCGGCCATCCCGGCAGACCTACCGGGAAACGCTCCGGGCCGCGGCCCCGCTCCCGACCGGTCGCCCCGACCCGGCCCTCCTGGACCGGATGGCCCGCCAACTGGATTGGGGGGCGAACCGTCTCATCGAAGTCCGGATGAGAGACTGGGGCGGCGAGGCCAAGCCGCTCCGGGCGCTGCTCGAATCCCTGATCCCCCGGCTTCCCCACGCCCGATGGCGCCTGGTCTTCCGGCCGGAACGGCGGGGCGTCGAGAACCTGACCGGGATGGACCGGATCACGCGCCGCCTGCCGGCCTTCGCTCAACTGCCCGACGGCCGCCCCCGGTTTTCCGCCCCCGGCGTGCCGGGAAGCCCATCGGATTCCGGCTCCGCCGACCTCTCCTTATGGCTTTACGACCACGTGGACGACCTGGCTCCCTGGTACGAGCGGACCGTGGGGCGGTTGGTGACCCGTCACCCGGCCCGAACCCGGACCTGGCTGGTCAACCCGGCCTTTCTCAAGATCGCCGGGGCCATCCTGGACGGGGACCTCACGGCCCCGACGAGCGGAAACGGAGTGATGATCGCGGCCAACCTGGTGGACGAAACCGACATCCGGGTGGCCGTCGAGGGCTTCGCCCGGCTCCGGGACCGGCTGCCTGGACTCATCATTGCCCCTCGGGTGATCACCAATCCCGACCGGAACCGGCGGATCGACCGGGCGCTCCGGGAGATCGGTGAGACGCCGGTCCCGTTGACCGAAGCCCGAAAGGGCGGCCAACGGCCCCGAGTCCTGGTGGTGGATACTTACGGCGACCTGGCCGGGCTCTACCGGGGCGGGACGGTTACCTACCTCGGCGGCGGGTTCGACCCCCGAAAGCGCGGCTTTGACCCGGCCGAGTCCCTGGCGGCCGGAGTCCCGGTGGTGACCGGCCCCCTCTGCGACTACAACCGGGTGGCCATCAAAGGGCTCGATGGAACCGGCTGGATTACCCGGCTCGAAGACTCCGAATCGGCCCCGAACCGGTTTGTCGAGGCGGCGGAGGGACTGCTGGCCCGGCCGCCCTCCCCGGCGGACCTCGAGGCCTTTTTCAACGACCGGCGCCTGGACCCGGAACGGGTCGCCCACGAGATCCTGGCCGATCTGGCAGGCTCCTTGCTGATAGCTGAGTGCTGATAGCTGAGATCACCCGGTACACCACCTCGGCGTTTCTCCGGATGAAGCTGGGATCGGCCTTAGAGGATCGGGGGGTGTCGGCTCACATCTACGAAAGCCGGTCCGAGGCCCGGCTGGCCCTGAGCGGCGGGAGCCGGTAGGGGTCAGAGGCTCTCCCGGCATTCGGCCGCGGCCGCCTCGATCTCGGCGACGTGGGCCTCGATGCCATTGATGTAGGCCTCGTAGCCGGAAAAGAGGTCCGACTCGATCCGGTCGAAGTAGTCGGCTCGAAGGGCGTCCATGTAGGCGCGGAAATCGGCCTCGTAGTCGGCGCCCTTGGGCTTTCCCCGGTATTTCTCCTCGATGGCGGCCCGCCGAGTCTCCAGGGCCGCCCGGGCCGAGTCCAGGGAAACCCGGAGATCGCCCAGCCGGCTCCGCTCGGCCTCCAGCTCCCGGTCCCGGTCCTGAGCCGCCCGCAACCGGGCCGACCAGTCCGGATCGGATTGCCGGGTCACGCACTTGTAAAGCGCCAGGGTCAGCTTCCGTTGCTCGGCCTTGATCTCCTTGATCCGGACCTCGTACTGGCTCCGCTGCTTTTCGAGCTGCTGCCGCGTGACCACCACCGACCGGTAGTCGTCCCGCAGCGATCCGCCCCAGGCGGCTCCGGCCAAAAGGCTGATCAGCAGCGCCGCCGCGCCCCAGCGCATCCATGATGGGGGGATGCTCATAAAGTGATCTCCTTTTCCATCGGCGGGGCCGCTCGGCTCCCGGCGTCCATCTCCCGCCGCCGGTCGCCCCAGGCGGCGGCAATGGCGGTCTCGAGGGCCTTTCGGGTCTCCGTCTTCAGGTTGACGAGCTCCAGGGCGCAGAGGGCAACCCCGTCTCCCCCGTTGCCGGCGTTCCGGGCGACCCGAACGGGGACCTTGATCCGCCGGCCCCCGAAGTCCAGCTCCGCCGTACCCTCCTGCCCGGGCTCCAGCTCCATGTTGCAGCGGATGAGCGCCCCCCCGGCGCTCAGGTTCCGAGTGGTAAACGTCACCGCCGCTTCCCGGCCGGGAAGCCGGAGCCGGCCATCCAGGGCCAGGGGGAACCGGACGTCTTTCTGGATGAGGTGCCGCTCCTCGAGCCCCTTTAAAATCCGGATGTAGCTCATCATGTGGTCGTTCTGGGACTCGAGCTCGCGGTAGGCGGCCACCGACCGTTCGGCGTTGGCCAAATTCCCCCGGACCACCGAGTCCATCTCATCCACGGCCAGGCTGATCCCGTCCACGGCGGCGGACTGGTTTTCGATGCCGCTGATGATCTCCCGGATCATCTTGTCCACATCGGTTACGGCCGTCGAGACCGTCTCGAACCGATGCCCATGGCGGGCGATCATATCCCGTTCCTCGTTGATTTTCAACGAAATGGTTTCCGCGAGCCCGGCGCTTTCCCGAGCCGACTCGGTGGCCCGGTCCGCCAGCCGCCGGACCTCTCCGGCCACCACCGCGAACCCGGCCCCGGAATCTCCGGCCCGGGCCGCCTCGATGGCGGCGTTTAAGGACAGCAGGCCGGTCTGGAAGGCCACCTCGTCCATGGACTGGATAATTCCGAGGATCTGCTCGCCGGTCCGGGAGACGTCCTGAATAGAGGTGCTCAGGTCGGAAAGGGCATCGGCGGTCCGGGCGATGACGTCGGCGTTGTCGTGCATGATCTCGTTGACCCGGCCGGCGGTCCGCTCGGTGTCCCGGCTCGCCCCGAGGATGCTCTCCACCGCCGAGGAAGTCCGCTTCAAACACTCGGCCTGCCGGGCCGCGCCCTGGACGAGCTGCTGGTTGGTGGCGTGGAAATGGCCGGAAGCCCGGCCGACCTCCCGCATACTCCGGATCATCCCGTCGGTGATCCCCTCGATGGTCCGCTTGGCCGACCGGCAGGTGAGTACCCCGACCCCCAACGCCAGGATCACCGCGACCATCCCTAATCCGATGAGGAGCAGCTCCCAGTTTTCCACCTTGACGGTGCTGGTCCGGAGGGTGGCGTCGGCGTTGGACTTGACCGCCGCCGCCGCCTCGATGATCCGCCGATCGACGTCGGTCAACATCCGCTGGATTTCCCCGGATGTCTCGGCCAGGGCCCCCTCGGCCGACAGCACGCCGTTGATGGCGGCGAACATCTTCCCGGTCATCCGGTCCAGGGCGTCGAGAGCTTCGGCGATGGGCCGGGTCCCGTCCCCGGCGGGCCGCTCCACCAGCGGGTTCCGGCGGGCCTTTTCGAGGAGCCCCCCGATCCGGGCTTCCGCCTCGGCCACCGCGTCGGCGTTGTCGGCCAAAAGCGCGTCCTTGATGCTGACGTTGAGCTCATTGCCGTCGGCCCGGATCGCCATGGCGGACCGGATGGTCGAAAGGGCCGTCTCGGTGGTGGAAATGAGGACGTCGTTCAGGTCTAGAGTGGATGCCGAAACCGTCCCGTCCACCCGGTTCACCGCCATGTCGGTGATCGCGGTGATGGCCGCGTCAATGGTTATCCGGAGCCGCTCCAATTGTTCCGTCCGGGCCGAGCCCGGCGGCTTCCCCACCGCCGCGACAAGCTCGACCGCCGTCTCCCGGAGCCGGCCGAGATGGTCAACGATCTCCCCGGCAAACCGGTCGTCCGACTCCGCCCGGACCCGCTCCATGGACTCGTCGATGAGCCCGGTCATGTCGGTTTCGGCATAACCGAGCAAATCGGCCGGGACGCCTTCGGCATCCGGATCCGGAGCCAGTATCTCGTAGTAGGACCGGACCGCCGCCGCCGACCGGATCGCCGACAGGAAAACCTCGGTGGTGTCGGTCATCCGGTCGAAATGCTCCCGGAGACGGATCATGGCCTCGTCGATACTCCGGGTGGCGGCCAGCTCGGCCTCCTCGGCGATGGACAGGACCATCCGGCTCACCGATGCCAGCTCGGCCAGAGTGGCCCGGCGAAGGCCGGCCAGCTCACCCGCCGCCGCAAGCTGCCCCTCCTTCAGCCGCACCAGGTCGGTCAATAACGCGAAGACTCCCGTCTCCCCCAGCCCGGCCAGGGAAACGTCGGCCGTTGTCAGCGCCTCGACGGCGGCCCGGTGCTCGGCCAGCGCCTCGGGGGTCCGGGCCCGGGTCACCGCCGTCACCCGGGTCCGGAGCGGCATCAGGAGCCGGATCTTCTCGTTCTGGTCGTCAATGGTCACCCCGATTTCCCGGGTGGTCTGCCGCAGATTGTCCTGAATCCCCCGCAGAGCCAGGATGCCGGCGGTGACTGAAATCCCGGTGATGGTCGCGCAGAGCAGAAAACCCCCGAGAATCCGCCACTGCAAAGTGATCCGCGATAAAATGGTCATCTATAACCTCCGATTCGTCGTCCGCCGCCCCGTTCGATCCTCAGGCGCCGTGGCGTCAATGGAGAAGCCGGGATTATGTTGGCATATCACGACCATTTCATCAACTCTCGATCCCCTACACCGGCGGGGGGGAAAGGCTGGAAAAGGGCGGCGGAATCGGTCAACCGGCGGGTAGGCGGGGGAGTATCGCCCGGGCCTTTTTCATGGCCAGATAACCTGAGAAACATTTGGGCATTTAGGCATCCTTCAAAATCCGCAAAAAG
>CAYNGG010000293.1:0-5562 GCA_964396575.1 uncultured Desulfobacteraceae bacterium
AAGGGACCCAAGGGACCCAAGGGACTCAAAGGACCCGCGGGGCGGACTGAGCCCGTCCCGCGGGGCAACCCCGAGCCCCGCTGACTTCAGCCACGCTGCGGGCGTGGCTGAAGCCGGTTGTGGCTCCGGCTTTGAGCCGGTTTTGTGGGAACAGCCTCGGAATTGATTCCGAGGCTGGGTGGGTGGCGCTAGTCGATGTCGAGGGTCGCGAAGTTGTCGGCCGGCGGGAGATCGGTCCAGAGGGCGCCGAAGGCCTGGCCAATGGTTCGGGTAACCGGATCATCGCTTTCGAGGTAGGCGGCGATGGCCGCCTGGGTCTCGGCGTCCGGGGATTCATCTCCGGCATAATGGGCGATGTAGGCGTCCGCGATCTGGGGAGCGATGGTTTCAGCGGCCTCGGCCGGGAGCCCGTACCCGCCTTCATCGGCCGGGGCCGTCAACGTGGCATGGGCGATGCCGAGGAGTCCTTCGGTGAGGTAGGCCAGGGCGTAGTCGGGGAAGGTCAGGCCGCCGGTATCGTAGTCGATCTCGGTGATCTGGTCGCTGACGATTTCGGCGGTCCCGTCGCTTGTCAGGCTGACCACCCGATACGGGCACGGATAGGTCACCAGCGAGCCGGTTTCCACGTCGGTGAGGGAATAGGTCGTGCCGTCGTCGCGGGTCCAGGTTTTCCGGGTGATGTCCTGGGCGTGGTAGTGGCCGGTGAAGACCAGCCGGAGGCCGGCGTCGGCCAGGGTCCGGGAGACGGTCTCCCAGTCCTCGATGACGTATTCGACTCCGGGATTGACCGCGGACTGTCCCGTGAAGTGCTCGATCAGGCCGTGGTGAAGGGCTCCGATGATCCGCTTGTTCCGGAATTCGGCCTTCTCGAGGGTTTCTTGAATCCAGGCGAGGGTCGAAGCGGAAAACCGGCCGCCGGTCACCGGCTTGCCGGCCGCGTCATTTTCCGCGTAGCGGCAGGAATCCAGGGCCAGCAGCCAGAGGCCGGGGACCGGCTCGGCCACGTAGCTCAGGGAATCGGGGTCTTGATCAATGGCTTCGGCGTAGCCATGGCGGCTGTAAATCTCGGCAAACGCCGCCGGGCTCACCGTTTCCATCGCCACCGGGGTGTCTCCGGAGTAGGCGTAGGCGTGAGGGTTGTTGATGTCGTGATTGCCGGGCAGGACGTAAACCCTGATCCCGTCGGCTTCCAGTCGGGCCAGGGCTTCGGCGACGGCTTCATGGCTGGCCCGCGCCCCGTCCTTGGTCAGATCGCCGGACACCAGGACGAAATCGATTCCCGATTCGTTTCGGATGGCTTCGACCGCCGCGGCCAGGATCGCCTCGCTTTCCCGAAGGAGCTTTCGATCACGCTGGAGATAGGCCTCGAAGGCCGGGCCGGAGGTTCCCAGATCGGCGTCATAGAGGTGGAGGTCGGAGAGGACGACGAACGTGGGCATCGAATACGGAGCCGGATCATCGGTGGGCTCGACCCGGGGATTCTCCGGCGGGTCGTTCAGGCTGACCCGGCCGCCCAGCGGTCCCTGGATGTAATCGGCGAGAATCCGCCGTTCCCCGAGCTCGGGCTGGTGAGCGCCCCGGCGGTCGGCCGCATCGCTCAAGGCGGCGTACCCGTCTCCGCCGGTGAGGAGAAAGTCGTTGGTGGCCAGGTAAAAGCTCCGGTCCGGGTCGCCCATCAGGCGATATTCGGTCACCACGGGATCGACCGTGCCGTCGGCCCGGGTCACCGCCAGGTTTCGGACCCGGGAAGGGGTTTCCATCCGGATGCCGTCCGAGATGCCTTCGCGGCTGGGGTCGTATTCCAGGTCGATCCCGGCCACCTGGGGAAAGCGGCCGTCCAAGGCCGGAACCCGGCTCACGGCGTTTTCCATGACCGCCAGGAGCTCGGCGGCGGACAGCTCCACCACGGCAAGCTGATTGTCGAAGGCCAGGGCCGCTCCGATGGACAGCCGGGTGATGTTGGGGCCGAGGATGGTGTCCCGGATTCCGCCGCCGTTTTTGAGCGCAACGTCCACCCCGAGATCGGGAAAGGCGTTGCGGGCGTACCAGAGGGTCGAGTCGGCGGCCAGGCGGCCGAGGTTGGTTTCCCGGCTACGGACATCGGCCCGGTTTCCGTTTAAGACCGTCTCGGTGGTCCCCACCACCTCGAACTGCTCGACGATCATCCCGGTCGCGGTCAGAGCCTCAAAGGTTTCGGTCACTCCGACTGGTGGATTCAGGCCATGGCCGACCTCGGCTTCCAGATCGGCAATGGCGGCATCGGTCGTCGCCACCGGGCCGCTGCGCGGGTCCACGCGGATGATGTGGCCGTCGGCGTCAAAGCTCACCATCAGATGGCCGACGTAGGTGTATTGCTGGTCGCTGTTGACCACCAGCACGGGGTTTCCGTCCTGGTCGCTTCGGAGCGTGGGATAGTCGGCCCCGGGCGTGTCTCCATCCCGGAGCTGATTAAACGGCCCATCCGCTTCGGGCTGTCCCATGAACCCGGTGGAGCCGGCCGCCACGATGATATCGATTCCCCGGAGCCGGCTCGCCGACAGCGGATCACCGGTGAAATCCTGGGCATGGTCGAGGAGGACGATCTTGTCGATCCCCTGGGCTTCCAGAAGATCGACCTGCTCGAGGACGCCCGCTACGGCGGACACCAGGGGCTGATTCGTCTCCGGGTCCCGTCCGCCCACGAAATCAAGGCCGGGAAGCGTGGTTTCCGGGTCCTTGATGACGTTGAAAAAGTCGGCCGGAGCCCGCCCGATGAGCCCGATCCGCTCGCCGTTTGCCATCACGTAAGCGCTTTTCACCACCTTGCCGGCGGTTGCCGTGACGCTGCCGCCGTCCGCCCCGATTTCGATGGGCGGCGCGTCGGCCGGGACCCGGACGTTCGAGAAGTCCAGGTTGACGGCGATAAAGGGATAGTCGGCCGCGGCCAGCATCCGGGCGAAGTCGCCGATCCCGCCGTCAAACTCGTGGTTGCCGATCCCGTTGGCGGTCAGGCCCATGGCATTGTAAAGCGCGATGTCCCCGAGGCCGGGGGAGCCCATGGCGGGAACCTCCGACGCGGCCTCGTAAAACGGGCCGGGCAGGGTGTGATCCCCGGCGGTCACGTGGATCGATGGAACCCCTTCATCGGCGGCCACTTCCCGGAGCCCTTCGGCCACGGTGGCGTACCCGAGGATCTTGGTCTCCAACGTATTGGGGTCCTGAAACGAGGATTCATTGTCGGAGCTGTGGAGAATCTGGAGAGTGAAATCCTTTTCGACCGTCTCCACCGCGTAGAAGGTTGTGGTGCCGGAGACCTCGCTGGTTACGGCCAGGAGGGGCTCGCCGGTGGGGCTGGTCTTGGCCGGAATGAAGAGCAGCCCCTCGGGCCCCAGGTCGCCGGCGGCGGCTGATGCCGGATCAGCGTCCGGGTTCCGGTTGTTAATGTATTGGAGAAAGACCGGGCTGGCGGGCTCGCTGACATCGTAAACCACAATGCCGCCGACCCGTTCCAGGCCGATAAAGGCATAGGTCCGGCCGTCCACCGTGCCCACGGTCACCCCTTCCGGCTCAGGGCCTTTGTCGTCGCTTCGATCATCGGCGTCGTGGTCATCGTTGGATGCGTTGAAAAGCTCGGGCATTGTTCCGGCGACTATCCGCTCCAGGTCATCGCCCGAGTCATAGACCTGACTGATCCCGTCAGCGGTGGGCCGCCATAAGGAAAAGGAGCGTCCGCCGAAGGCGTAGAGCGCGTCGAAATCCCCGTCTCCGTCGGTGTCACCGAGGGTCGTGGTGACCTTGAGCCGGCCGAGATTCGCGTCTTCCTGGATGGCCGCCGCAGTCGGAAAGGCGCTCGGGTCGAGCGTCAGGTCCGATACCCGCGCCTCCTCGCCGAACCCATCGTAATCCCGGCTGTCCCCCTCGTTGGCGGTGATCAGGTATTCGATCCCCCCGATCTTAAAAGCGGCCATGGCGTCGGGTTGATACATCCCGAGGACCGGCCAGTTGGCGATCCGGATGCCGCCATCCCGGTTGCTCGGGTCCAGGGCGTTGCCCGGGGCGAGGTGGTCCTTGAAGCCCAGGGGCCAGATTCCGGTCACCGTGGCCCCCGCCAGGTCGATGGCGGCCACGGCGTTGTTTTCCTGCATGGCGACCCAGGCGGTGCGGCTGTCCGATGAGACGGCGATGTACTCGGGCTCCAGATCCTGGGCCACGGTGGCACCGGGTCCGAAGATCCGTACCCCCTCCGCCCGCAAAGCGTCGGCCTGGCTGTTGTAAGCGGCAAAGCCGACCGTTGTCGCCGTGGCATTGGCCACGCCGTTCGAGAGATCCACGATGGTCACCGAGCCCTCGGGGTCGTTCGTGTAGTCGTCGTTGGGCTCGCCTTCGTTGGCCACCAGGAGGCGGGTGCCGTCCGGGGTGAAGGTCAGCATGTCCGGCAGGGACCCGGCCGTGACGGTGTTGAGATGGGTTCCGTCCGCGTCGAAGAAGACCACCGCGCCGGGCGCCTGAGCCGGATCGGCCTCCACCGCCGCCGCCAGAATCCCGTTCTGGAAGGCCACGCTGTTGACCCCATCCCCGTAAGGCGTGATATCGATCTGAAAGCGTCGAACCGGGGCTTCGGGGTCACCGGCGTCGATGACATCGATGGCGCCGTCGTTACCGTTGACCACGAACAGGCGATAGGTGTCGGGGTCGTAAGCCACAATCTCCGCGGCGCTCTCATCGAAGATGCCGGTTGAAAAAGTGCCGAGCCGCCGGAGGCGAATGGCCGCATCGGCGGATGCAAAGGTCGCCGTGACCGTCATTGGCTCGGTGATCGTTAATGTGCATGGCCCGTCGCCGGCGCAGCCGCCCCCCTCCCAGCCGACAAAGGTCGATCCGTCCATGGGCTCCGCCGTCAGAGTGACGGTCGTGTCCGCCGGAAACTCGGCCGAACAGGTCTCACCGCAAGTGATCCCGGCCGGGTCGCTGAAGACCACGCCCGTTCCCGATCCCGCCGTGGTTACGGTCAACAGGTGAGTGGTCAATGACGGCAAGGTTTCCGAATCGTCACACCCCATTCCCACGATCACCAGGCCAGATAGCAACCCGATCATCGCCAATCGTCCATATCTTCGCATCTTCGCTCCTCCGTCTGCCGTGGTATCATCATCCGATATCCGTCCGCTCCAACAGCGGCTCGTCCGGAATGGGGTAACGGCTCAATGTTTGGATTCCGTGAGCGGAGGGTTAGAATTGAGTTGCAGCGGCTAATCCGATGGAAAATTCGGCCGTGATCACCGTTTCGGCCACTGAGCTCAGCCGGCCGTCAGACCGATCTCCCCAGACCTCCGTTCCTGAAAAGCAGTAGGAGCGCGGGTGTCTATCCCGCTTTTCCGCGAGATGGAAGCCGGTGCTCCTAACGGGAGCCGGCATGTTGAACCCGGCGGGGAAAGAAGGCCGGTGGCGGGGCTCATCCAAACGGCCATTTCCTGCTTGACAACTATTTTTATTCCAATATATCTTTTTGCCGCGATTCAGTTGAATCGTTCATAGCCGACAGATAGCGGCAAAGCTTCCCCCTTCTTCTCATGGTCTTACGAT
>CAYNGG010000294.1:0-5514 GCA_964396575.1 uncultured Desulfobacteraceae bacterium
TGAGGGCTGAGGATTCCGGAAAGGAGGGGTGACATAATGATCCAGAAGCTATCCGAGAGCACGGAAAACGTCCTGGGATATCGCATCACCGGCGAGATCACCAAAAAGCGGCGGGAGCAGGTGAGCAACGCCCTGGCCGAAGCCATCGCCGAGCACGGCGCCATCCGGCTGCTGCTCATCGTCGAGCCCTACCGGGATATCACCATCGGCGCCGACGGGCTTTACGAAAACCTCAAATTCGTCATGCCCCACACCCAGGGGATCGAGAAGCTGGCGGTGGTGGGCCACAAGGTCTCCGAGGGGACTTACATGGCCATCTTCGGACTATTTTCGGGGATGGTGGTGGAATACTTCGACCGAACCCGCCTCGAGGCCGCCTGGAAGTGGGTTCGGCGCTGACCCGGCCGCCCTTTCCGACCTGTCAAAAAGCCTGACACCTGCCCCCCCCGACTTCACGCCGTCCCCTGGGGCGACGAGCCCGGCCCTTCGGCGGTTTTCCCTGGCATGGAGTTTGCTTTGCCCTTGGATGGGCCACCCGATGACCGGCCCGATAACCATAAGTTCAGAACCTACTGACTTTCTTGATTATCTAGTCAGCAAAATGATAAATATAAATGAAAATGATCTGAACCTTACAGAAATGTATAAAAAAGAGAAACTCAGGACGAACATACCGTCGAACGACTCACACGAAGCGTACACGGAAAATCAAGCAGGCCGCGGGGGAGTCCGCGCGCCCTGAAGTGCCGGCATCGCTCCGAGATGAGCTTGCTCCTGTCGCCGAGGGAGGTAACGATCACCGATCATCTAAAACCACGCTGAAAGCCTGGTTTTATTTTGGATGCCGCCTCAAAATCCACGATCCCCTAATACTGCTCATGAATCCAGGATCGGACCGGCGGGAAGAGGGTGTCGAACATCATCCCGGTGATGTCCGAGGCCGGGGAGGCATGGGGCGAGGTGTACTGGTTCGCCGGGAAGATGTCGGGGCGGTTGTGCTGGAGCTCCCGCCAGGTCCGGTGGCCGAGGCACAAGGGGGCAAAGAGGTCACCGGCGATGCAGAGGGTCCGCTCGCGGTCGGCCTCATCTCCCGGTCCCACCCCGGTCAGGCGGCCGGATGACCATAGCAGGTCGATTTTCGAGGTGTAGAAATCGAGCCGGAGGGTGCCGGAAAAAATCCGGAAGGGGCTGTCCGCCAGCCGGCGCTCCAGAATCGGGGTCAGCTTTTGCAGGAGCCGGACCCGGTCGGGGATCTTGACCTGCCAGGCGTAAGGCGCGCCCGGCTCCGCCCCTAACGCCGCCGCCATCCGGCCCGGGCCCGAGTCCGGGTGAACATTGAGCCGGATAAAGGGCTTGATCCGCTCGGCGGCCTGGGTCCGGCAGAAGGTCAAGAGCGCCATCAGGGCCGAGCTGGTGATGGTTTCGCTGATCTCGCCGACAATCAATCCCGCCCCGAACCCCGTCTCCGGGAGCCGGGCGTAAAACGTTTCGCCCCGCGCCGGGTTTTCCAGAATCCAGAAAGTCGAGCCGTACTCCGTTTTCCGGCTGTCGGTGAGAAGATAGCGCCAGGTGGCCTCGTCCCGGAGGGCTGAGATCCCGTAGGCGGCCCGGTACCGATCGTCCTCGCATAAGAGGACGGGGATGTCATCCAGGCCGGCGGCCCGGACCGTGTAACCGTCCTCCGCGTGCTCGTCCGGGAGCAGGTGGAGCGGGACGTTGATGTGGTTTTCCAGGGGGATCGCGTAGTGGTAGCCCAGGCGATGATAAAAGCCGGGGATGCCCTGGATGGCCGAGAGGTCGAACCCCTCGTCGATTACAACCCGGGCGAATTCCTCGCTCAAGGCCCGCATCACTCCGGTCCCCCGGTGGGACGGCCGGGTCCCCACCAATCCCATCTCGGCGACCCGGAGCCGGACCCCGTTCATCTCCCAGGTCCAGGGGATGAGGGCGCAGGCTCCCACGAGGGCACCGCTGGCCGGGTCCTCGGCCATGAGCCAGTATTTCCGATCCATCCGGGGCTTATGGTGGAAGAGGGTCTCGGCCAGGACATCCACAGGCTCCGGGCGGAAGACCTCGGTGTAAAGATCGCGGAGGGCGTCGCCGTCTGCCGCCTTGTCAGCCCGACGGATGGTAACGGGGATTTCGGTCATGGGAATAAGGTCCTTTGTCGCGGGTGGGGTTCACGTTGGTTGATGGGGGTGAAAGGGGACATTGGAGACGCTACCCGGACCGGATCACCAGCCGGGGCTTTTCGATCATGACATGGCTGTCCGCCGGGACCGATTCGGTGAGCCAGACGTTGCCGCCGATCACCGACCGGGGACCCACCACCGTGTCCCCGCCGAGGATGGTCGCCCCGGCGTAGATGATGGCGTCGTCTTCGATGGTGGGATGTCGCTTTTGGCCCCGGAGCCGGTCCCCGGCGCCCGGCGGCAGGGAGAGGGCTCCGAGGGTCACTCCCTGGTAGAGGCGGACGTTGTCGCCGATGACCGCCGTCTCGCCGATGACCACTCCGGTCCCGTGGTCGATGACAAAGCGTTTCCCGATCTCGGCCCCCGGATGGATATCGATCCCGGTGACGCCGTGGGCGTGCTCCGACATGATCCGGGGCAGGAGCGGGACGCCCCGGCCGTGGAGAAAGTGAGCGATCCGGTGGACGGTGATCGCGTGGATGCCCGGGTAGCTGAAAATGATCTCGTCGTGGCTCCGGGCCGCCGGGTCGCCGTCGTAGGCCGCCGCCACGTCGGTGGCCAGTTGGGTCCGGATGGCCGGAATTTCCTGAAGGAGCGCCAGGGCCGTCTCCCGGCCCCCGTCCGAGCAGTGGACACAGGCCTGGTCGTAGCGAACGCAGTCGTGGCGAAACGCTCGACAAATCTGCTCGGACAGGGCGTCGAAAAGCTCGGCCACCGCTCCGCCCAGGTTGTACCGGAGCGTGACCGGGTCGATGGTCTCCCGCTGGAAGTAGCCCGGAAAGAGGATGTCCCGGAACCGGTCGAGGATGTCGATCACCGCGCTTCGGGACGGGATCGGCTCATAGTCGATGTGGGTGTAGCAGGTCCCGTCCCCGCAACCGGCGATGATCCGCTCGGCCACTTCGGGGAGCTTTTCCCGAAAGGCCGACCGCTGCTCCCGGTCCACCCGGCAGGTTTTCCCGTCCGTGTCGGTCACGCCGGTTCTCCTTTCCCCAAGTTGACTAAGCGGTCTTTCGGGCGCTGTCGGTCCAGAAGGGCGACATGGCCCGGAGCCGCTCGATGATGGGCGGCAGGACCTCGATCACCCGGTCGATCTCGGCCTCCGTGTTGTAGATGCTCAGGCTGAACCGGATGGAGCCGTGGGCCGCCGTGAAGGGGACCCCCATGGCCCGAAGGACATGGGAGGGCTCGAGGGAGCCGGAGGTGCAGGCCGACCCGGACGAGGCGCAGATCCCGTACTCGTTCATCATCAGGAGGATCGACTCGCCCTCCACGAATTCGAAGGCGATGCTCGATGTGTTGGGCAGGCGGTGATTCGGGTCGCCGTTGACCATGGCGTTGGGAATCCGGGCCAGGAGCTCTCCCTCCAACCGGTCCCGGAGCGCCCGGACCGTCTTGTTCTCCGTCTCGATGGCGGTCTCGGCCAGCTCCGCGGCCCGCCCCAAACCGATGATCGAGGCCACGTTTTCGGTCCCGCCCCGCCGGCCCCGTTCCTGGTGGCCGCCGATGAGATAGGGGGTAAAGGGCGTGCCTTTCCGGATATAGAGTGCCCCGACGCCCTTGGGGGCGTGGAGCTTGTGGCCCGACAGGGAGAGGAGGTCCACCGGGAGCCGGGAGAGGTCGATGGGCACCTTGCCCACCGCCTGGACCGCGTCGGTGTGAAACGGGATGCCCCGCTCCCGGAGCGCCGCGCCAATCTCCTCGACCGGAAAGATCACCCCGGACTCGTTGTTGGCCCACATGAGACTGACCACCGCCGTGTCATCGGAAAGGTGATCGTGGAAATAGTCGAGGTCCAGGCGGCCCTGCCGGTCCACCGGAACGAATGTGACCCGGTAGCCGGTCTCGGCCAGGTACTCGCAGAGGTTTTTTACCGCCGGATGCTCGACCCGGCTGGTAATGATATGCCGGCGGTCGGGGTGGGACCGGAGGGCGGACCATAAGGCGGTGGCGTCGCTTTCGGTCCCGCAGGAGGTGAAAATGATCTCATCGGGAGCCGCCCCCAGGAGGGCCGCCAGTTGGCCCCGGGCCGCTTCCAGGCTCCGGCCCACCTGGCCGCCGAAGGTGTGCATGCTCGACGGATTCCCGTAAAGCTCCCCGAAATAGGGCAGCATCGCCTCCACCACCTCGGGGGCGACCCGGGTGGTGGCGTTGTTGTCGAGATAGATGATGTCCATGGCTAGACCTCCTCCACCACGAGCTCGGGAGTGACCAGCTCATGGAGCTTCTTTTCGACGTAATCCTTGAGGGTGACCTGGGATGCGGCACAGCTCGCGCAGGCGCCCTGGAGCCGGACCTGGACCCGGTTTCCGTCCACGTCCACCAGCTCGATCCCGCCGCCGTCTTTTTTCAGCTCCGGCTCGATCTCCCGGGCCAGGGTTTCTTCGATGAGGCGGATTTTCTGGATGTTGGTCAGGGGCTTTTTCGGAGCCGCCGAGGCTTTTGGCACGTCGCCCAGGACCTTGCTGATGATCTCACCGATCCGGTCATGACACTGGCCGCAGCCGCCCCCGGCCTTGACGAAATCGGTGACATCCGGGACCTCGGTCAGGCGGTTCTCCCGGACGGCCCGCTCGATGGCCCGGTCGGTGACCCCGAAGCATTCGCAAACGATCTGGCCGTCTTCGGCCGGCGGGGTCTCGCCCCGGTAGCAGAGGATGGCCTGCTCCAGAGCATCCCGGCCCATGACCGAGCAGTGCATCTTTTCCCGGGGCAGCCCGCCGAGGAAATCGGCGATTTCCTCGTTGGTGATCCGCTCGGCCTCTTCGAGGGTCTTGCCCTTGAGCATCTCGGTCAGGGCCGACGAGGAGGCGATGGCGCTGGCACACCCGAAGGTCTGGAACTTCGCGTCCTTGACCCGGCCGTCGTCGCCCAGCTTGAAGGTCAGCTTCAGGGCGTCCCCGCAGGCCAGGGACCCCACCTCCCCCACGCCGTCGGCATCCGCGATGACGCCCACGTTCCGGGGGTTCAAAAAATGCTCTCTGACTTTATCCGTATATTCCCACATAAGGCACCTCCGCTCCTCGATCCCGCCGCCTGTGTCCTGTCGAAACAATGTCCGGGACAATGTTTTTCCGTAACGACCTCCCATGGATAATAGGTCCGTTTTCAAAAACTGCAAACCAGGCTCATTAAAAAGGAGCCAGCGGGCTTCCGGAAGGCCCATGCCCGGAGATGGAAAAGCGGAAATCGCTCATTGGGCGATATCAAGCGCCGCATACTCGCCGTTGACGCCCGTCCCCAAATCGCTTAGAGTCTCCGGCCGGATGGGGCGGCCGATGCCGTTTGCCGACATCGGCGGCTTGACGATCCGCTGACATTG
>CAYNGG010000295.1:0-5480 GCA_964396575.1 uncultured Desulfobacteraceae bacterium
CCGCGGTCGCCACTGCTGCTTTTCCTGGCTCTGCTCATCTGTGCCTGTGCCTGTGCCTGCGGCGGAGGCGGCGGCGGAGAAGACAGCGCTCCCCGCCCGCCGGCACCGCCTGAATACCTTCGCGCTTCGGTGGAACGGAACCTGTCCCCCCAGGTGACCCCGGCCGCCATGGAAACCCTCGTCTCGGGCCACACCGCCTTTGCTCTAAATCTCCACCAGGCCCTCCGGAAGACTTCGGGCAACCTCTTCTTCTCCCCTTACAGCATTTCCGGGACTCTGGCCACCCTCTTTGCCGGGGCCCGGGGCGAGACCCGCCAGGAGATGGCCGAAGCCCTCAGCTTTCATCTCCCCGATGAGCTGCTCCACCCGGCGGTCAACGCCCTCGATCTGACCCTGGCCGGCCGTGAGGGGAGTGAAGGGGAAACCGCCACCGGGTTCCGCCTCCGCCTGGCCAACGCCTTATGGCTTGACACCGCCACGCCGGTCCAGGACGGCTATCTCGAAACCCTGGCCCGGCATTACGGCGCCGGGGCCTGGCGGCTCGACTTCCAAAACGGCCCGGAGGCGGCCCGGGATCACATCAACGCCTGGGTCGAGGAGAACACCGAAGGCCGGATCGGCGCGCTGTTGCCCCCCGGCACGATTTCTCCTCAGACCCGCCTGGTCACCACCAACGCCATCTACTTCCGGGCCGCGTGGAAGACGCCTTTTGATCCGGACATCACCGAGCCCGGTCCGTTCTACCCCAACGGGGCCGACCCGACCGAAGGCGCTCTGACGGTGCCCTTCATGCGTCACAAGGAGCGGTTCGGGTACTCCGTCGGTGATGGGTTTCAGGCGGTGGAGCTGCCCTACGAGGGCGAGCTGTTGTCAATGGTCATCCTGCTCCCGGAAGCCGGGGGCCTAAGCGACTTTGAAAACCAGCTCACCGAAGGTTTTCTGTCGGCGATTCTCGCGGACCTCACCCCCCGGATCATCCGCCTGGCGCTCCCCCGGTTCGAGCTGACCCCGGCGCCCCTGAGCCTGTCCGAAGCCCTGATCCGAATGGGGATGAGCACCGTCTTTACTTCGGCCGCCGACCTGTCCGGGATTGACGGAACCGGCGACCTCGCCCTCTCCGAAGTCGTTCACCAAACTTATCTGGCGGTGGACGAGACCGGGACCGAGGCGGCCGCCGGGACCGGGGGGATCGTCGGCCCGTCCAATCCCGGCTTGCCCTTTGCCGAAGTCACCGTGGACCGGCCCTTTCTGGTCATCATCCGGGACATCCCCACGGAATCCATCCTTTTTTTCGGCCGAATCGCGTCCCCCGACGCCCAACCGGCCGAGACCGTCATTGTTCGGAGGTCACCATGAAAGCAATCCGAGTCCATCAATTCGGCGACCCGACCGTGATGACCCTCGAGACCGTCCCCGACCCGGCGCCGGGTCCCGGTGAGGTGGTCGTTTCGGTGGCCGCCGCCGGGGTCAACCCGGTGGACACCTATATCCGGTCCGGGACCTATGCCGTCCGGCCCGAGCTGCCCTATACTCCGGGGATGGACGCCGCCGGCCGGATTCTATCCGTGGGCGACGGGGTAACCCGCTTGGGGGTCGGGGACCGGGTTTACGTTGCCGGCGCCAAATCCGGGACCTATGCCGAAGAATGTCTCTGCGCCGTCTCGAATGCCCACCCGCTGCCCGAGACCGTCAGCGAAATCCAGGGCGCCGGGGTGGGGGTGCCCTATGGCGCCGCCTACACCGCGCTCTTTCACCGGGCCGAAGCCCGCCCCGGCGAGACCGTCCTCGTCCACGGGGCCACCGGCGGGGTGGGCACCGCCGCCGTTCAGCTCGCCCGAGCCGCCGGGATGACCGTCATCGCCACCGGGTCCACCCCCGAAGGCCGAAAGATGATCGCCGCCGAGGGAGCCCACCACGTCCTGAACCATTCGGCCGACGGCTACCTGGCCGGGATCGCCGACCTCACCGACGGCCGGGGGCCGGACGTGATCCTCGAGATGCTCGCCAACGTCAACCTGGGGGCCGACCTCCAGACCGTCGCGGCCGGGGGCCGGATCGTGGTCATCGGCAGCCTCGGGACGGTCGAGATCAACCCCCGGGACGCCATGAGCCGGGGCGCGGCGATCCTCGGGATGATCCTCATGAACGCCACCGAAGTCCAAAAAGCTCAAACCCACGCGGCCCTCGGAGCCGGCCTCGAAAACGGGGCGCTCAGGCCGGTGATTACCGTCCAGCTCCCCCTGGCCGAAGCCCCGTCCGCCCATGAACGGGTCATGGCGCCGGGAGCCCGGGGCCAGATCGTCCTGGTAACTTAAACTGGAGGCCCGATGTCCCGTCTTCCGACCATCCCCCCAGCCATCCGACGACCAACGGTTTACTTGCCGGCGGCCGCCGTTGCCATTGCCCTCGTGATCGCCATCGGGGTCTGGCTGAGCGCCTCCGATCCCCTTCCCGACGCGGCGCCGACGGTGGATCAATCCAGCCCGGAAACCGGGTTTGCCTTCTTCGACATCGACAGGAAGACCCGGCTTTCCAAGGCCGCCCGAATCCGTCTGGAAAAGCAACTCGGCTCCGCCGTGGTGGAGCACTGGGCCAATCTGGACCTCGAAGTCAACTACCCGGGCTTTCTGGCCGACCATTTCCCCCGGCTGGCGCGGCTCAACCGGGACCTGAAAGATGAAATCCTGCTGGATACGAAAGAAAACCCGATCCGGCTCATCTTCCGCCACACCCGGCAGCTCGAAACCCCCTTTTCCCGGGTCGAGCTGGTTTTCTCCAGCTACACCAGACAGCCTCTGTTTTTCAGGATCGAGCCGAAAAAGCCGGAAGGGAAGGCGGTGGCCGAAACTCTCCGGGCCAGATACGGCGAGCCCCGGACCCTGGCCTGGGACAATCGGATGCCCTGGGACGGCCGGAGCGGCGAAACCGCCTTATGGGAGCGCCATGGGGACATCCTGATGTGCTCGGTGAGCCCGGACCGCTACGGCGACCCGGCCTACGTGATCACCATCTACTTTCTCGACAACCTCGAAGCCACCCTGGCCAGCAAGCTCGAACGCCGGGGAGCCCAGGAGGAGGATGAGTCGGATGCGGTTCGAAACGCCTTTTGAGGATCGCCCGGCCCGCGAGATCCCAACGCCTCCCCGGGCGTCACGCAAGCGATGCTGAAGATTATCCTCATTGTGATCCTGGCGGGCCTCATCCTGGTTGCGGCCCTCCCCCTGCTCCTGGGGCCGATCCTGGTCCGATTCACCCTCAAGCTCTCGGCCAACCCGGACCTGGCCCACATTGATTCCGATCGCCTGCCCCCGGCCGTCCGGAGCTACTTCGACGCCCGGACCGGCCCGCTTCAGGACCTCGGCTTCCGGATCGTGGCCGATCTGGTCCAGACCGGCTTTATTCCGAACCTCACATCCCTGATCCGGCTCTTTGTCCACCCCGACAACCGGGACGGCGCCATCTGCGTCTGCATGGAAAGCGGACGCGGCGTCGGGCGGATTCATGCCGCTTATGTCGAATACGCCACCACCTTTGCCGACGGCCGGGAGCTTTGCACCAACAACAGCCCGAGCCCCAACTCCTTCGCCCCGGTCCCCGAAAAACAGCTCCACCGGCTCCCCGCCGTCGAAGATCCCCGGGAGCTCTACGAGATCCACCGGGAAGCGGCGGCCCGGTTCGGGGGCAACACCGGCCGGATCCTGCCCCGTGACGAAGACGCAATCCGGACCCTGGCCCGGTCCATGCGGGAGGACACCGCCCGGCAGGTCCGAACCGGATACCTCTACCTCGACCGGGCCGCGCAATGCTACCGCCCCACCTGGAAAGGGGCCTGTCTCATGACCTGGAAACAGGTCTTCAAAGGGGCCATCGAGCGTAAGGGCCTCCGGAAGCCGGCCTGAGATCCGCCCCACCCCGGAAGCCCCCAAACCCGATGAAAGCGAAACGCCAATGACCGCATCCACCGCCAGAGCCCATCTCGAAAAGATTTTCACCGCCGCCCTCCGCCGGGTGGACCCCTACCAGATGATGATCGACCACATCGACCGGAAAGACTCCCGGCTGATCATCCGGCTGGAAGGGAGCGAAACCGTCGTGGACCTTGACGACTACCGGCGGGTCATCGTCATCGGAGCCGGCAAGGCCGGAGCCCCCATGGCCCGAGCCCTCGAGACGATCCTGGGGGATCGGATCGAAACCGGCCTGGTGGTCGTCAAGGCGGGCCACGCCGAACCCCTTTCCGTCGTCGAGATCGTCGAGGCCGCCCATCCCGTGCCGGACGAAAACGGCGTGGCCGCGGCCCGGCGGATCCTTGACCTGGCCCGGTCCGCCGACGAGACCACCCTGGTCATCCCGGTCATCTCCGGCGGGGGCTCGGCCCTCTTGCCCCTGCCCCTGGTCTGGGGCGACGAAGACCGGGCAATCCGCCTGACCCTCGCCCACAAGCAGCGGACCACCGAAGCGCTCCTGGCCTGCGGAGCGACCATCGGGGAGATCAATTGCATCCGGAAGCACCTTTCCGGGGTCAAGGGCGGCCGGCTGCTTGGCCGGATCGCCCCGGCCCGGAGCCTGAGCTTCATCCTTTCCGACGTGGTGGGCGACGACCTCTCGAGCATCGCTTCGGGGATCACCGCCCCGGACCCCACCACCTACGCCGACGCAATCGCCATTATCGACCGCTACGGGATCGAAGACGCTGTTCCCGAGCCGGTCCGGGAGGTCCTTATCCGGGGGCAACGGGGCGAAATCCCCGAGACCCTCAAACCCGATGACCCGGCGGCAAGGATGGCCACCCATTTCCTGATCGGGACCAACCTCGCCGCCCTGGACGCGGCCGCCGAAGCAGCCCGGGACCTGGGATATCCGGCGGTCCGACTCACCCGACGCGCCACCGGGGAGGCCCGGGAGCTGGCCCGGACCCTGGCCGCCGTCGCCGCTGATGCCGCCACCGCCGGGATGCTCGTCTCACCCCCGGCCTGCATCCTTTCCGGGGGCGAGCCCACCGTGACGCTCCGAGGGACCGGCAAAGGGGGCCGAAATCAGGAGATGGCCCTGGCCGTCCTTCTGGAGATGGCCGCCGCCCCCGAGCTTTTCGCCTCGGTGGCCTTCCTGGCCGCCGCCACCGACGGCACCGACGGCCCCACCGACGCGGCCGGGGCCTTTGCCGACCTCGACCTCCTGAAACGGGCCCGGCAATGCGGACTCGACCCGGCGGTCAACCTGGCAAACAACGACGCCTACCCGTTTTTCGATGCCATCGACGGGCTCCTCAAGACCGGCCCCACCCGGACCAACGTCTGCGACCTCCACCTGATGCTGATCGGGATCTCCGGAACCACCGACGACGACCCAATCTGATCTCCCGCCACCATCTCCCGGGTTCCCGGATTCCACGTGGAGATGCATCGCCGCGATGGGGCGGTCAAAATGAATCAGGCCCCCTGGGAGCGCGGGCGTCTCGCCCGCATGGCGGGAATGCCGCC
>CAYNGG010000296.1:0-1372 GCA_964396575.1 uncultured Desulfobacteraceae bacterium
TCCCGACCCGGTCGAGGGCTCCGGCCGGGAGCCGGGTGTCGGCGTGGAGAAAGAGGAAAACTTCCCCCCGTGCGGCCGCCGCGCCGGCGTTCATCTGGACGGCCCGGCCCCGGGGCGAGATCCGCTTCCGGACCCGGGGATCGTCGATCCGATCGAGGGTCCGGCCTCCACAATCGCCGTCCACCACAATAACTTCATCGGTTTGGGCCAGACCGGCCGCCGGGAGCGCCGCCAGGGTGTCGGAGATGCCGGCCGCTTCCCGGTAAACCGGGATGATGATCGAGACGGCGGGCCGGAAGGCTGATTCTCTGGAGGGACGGCAAGAGCGCATGACACCATTTCAAACCCGTTTGAAAAACGGGGTGGCCGACGGGCTCCGGAAGGGGTGGAGCGGATTTATCTGGATGCTGGAGATTCTCGTGCCGGTCTCCTTTTTCACGGTCCTGTTGGAGTACAGCGGCTGGCTGGACCGGATCGATTTTCTCCTCTCACCCCTGATGGGGCTGCTATCCCTTCCGCCGGCGGCGGCCCTCCCGATCCTGGTGGGGATGCTCACCGGGATTTACGGGGCCATCGCCGCCATGTCGGTCCTTCCCTTCACCGTCGATCAGATGACCCTGATGGCCATCTTCGTCCTGATCTCCCACAACCTCGTCCAGGAGGGGATCATCCAGGGGCGGTCGGGGATCAACCCGATTTTGGCCACCGTCGCCCGGCTGACGGCATCGGTTCTGACGGTGGTCGTCGTGGCCCGGTTTCTGGACGCCGGGGCTGATCCGGTGGCGTCGGCCGAAGCGGCGGGCGCGGCGGCCGGGGACCTTTCGGGGGTTCTGGCCGACTGGTGCGTGGCCACGGCCTATCTGAGCCTCAAGATCTTCGTCATTATCATGGCCCTGATGGTCATCATGGGCCTGATGAAGCAATTCAACCTCATCTCCGCCATTCTCCGGCCCCTGACCCCGGCCCTCAAGGCCCTGGGGCTCGACCGTGAGGTGGGACTCCTCTGGCTTACCGCCGTGGTTTTCGGGCTGAGCTACGGGGCGGCGGTGATCGTCGAGGAGACCCGGGACGGCCGGGTGCCCCCGGAGATGCTCACCCGGCTCCACGTCTCCATCGGGATCAACCACTCGATGGTGGAGGACCCGGCCCTCTTTCTCCCCCTGGGGATAGGAGCGTTCTGGCTCTGGGTCCCCCGGCTGATCACGGCGATCCTGGCCGTTCGCCTGGTGGCCTTCATTGGGGGCGCGGGCTTCCAGTCACGCCAAGGCGTGAGGCGAGACGCCCGCGCTCCGAGGGGTGGGCCCCCGGCATAGACCGACCTCCGATTTTGGATTCCTGATTTTAGATTTTTGATTTAAAAAAATCATCAATC
>CAYNGG010000296.1:1472-5474 GCA_964396575.1 uncultured Desulfobacteraceae bacterium
AATCACAAATGGTTCAGTCCACTTCCTTCCGGATCTCTTTCTTGTTGATCTTTCCGACGCTGGTCTTGGGGATGGCGTCAACAATGAGCACCGTGTTGGGGACCCCGTATTTGGGGATGGTCCCGTTCTCCACGTAGGTCATGCAGAAGGCCTTGATGGCCGAATCGTCCACCCCTTCCTTCTGGTCGGCCTTGAGGACCACCATGGCCAGGGGCCGCTCCCCCCACTTCTCGTCGCTCACGCCGACCACCGCCACCTCGCTCACCGCAGGGTGCTGGCTGATGATGTCCTCCAGTTGGAGGGATGAAATCCACTCCCCGCCGGTCTTGATGACGTCCTTGAGCCGGTCGGTGATCTGGAGGTAGCCCTCCTCGTCGATCCACCCGATGTCTCCGGTGTGGAGCCAGCCGTCCGCCCAGAGAGCCTCGCCCCCGTCCTTGTCCTTGACGTAGCCCTGAGTCAGCCAGGGGGTCCGGACCACCACCTCGCCGGTGCTCTTTCCGTCGTGGGGCAGGGGAGTGCCGTCGATGTCAACCACCTCGAGATCGACCAGGGGGATGGGCAGACCGGTCCGGCAGCGGATCGCCACCTGGCGGTCCTCATCGAGATCCGCCATGGAAGGCTTCAGGTTGGCGAGCGTCAGGATGGGGCAGGTCTCCGACATCCCGTAGCCGGTGATCACGTTGATTCCCCGGTCGAGAGCGGCCTTGCAGAGTCCCCGGGAGAGGGCCGACCCGCCGATGACCACCTTCCAGCCGGAAAGATCGACGGATTTGACCGCCGGGCTCGACAGGAGCATGTGAAGGATGGTGGGGACGCAGTGGGAGAAGGTAACTCCCTCGCCGACCACCAGCTTCAGGATGGTCTCGGGCTCGTACCGGCCGGGGTAAACCTGTTTCGTTCCCAGCAAGGTGCAGATGTAGGGAACCCCCCAGGCGTGGACGTGGAACATGGGCGTCAGCGGCATGTAGATATCGTCGGCGCTCACGGTGAGGGTCGCCTTGAAGGCGGTTAATGCCGACATGGTCCCGAGGGTGTGGAGGACCAGTTGCCGGTGGCTGAAAAAGACCCCCTTGGGCATCCCGGTGGTGCCCGTGGTGTAAAAGGTGGTGGCCATGGCGTTTTCGTCGAAGTCGGGGAAGGAAAACCCATCGTCTGCCCCGGAAAGGATCTCCTCGTACTCGCCGTCGAGGGCCAGTGAGGTTTCGGGAGCCGCCGCGCCGTCACCGATCAGGATAATCTTCTTGACCGTCTCGAACTGGTCCTTGACCCCTTCGAGGAGCGGGAGAAACTCGGCGTTGACCAGAATCACGTCGTCTTCGGCGTGGTTGATGGTGTAGATGAGCTGCTCCGGGGAAAGCCGGATGTTGACCGTGTGAAGGACCGCTCCCATCATGGGCACGGCGAAAAAGCATTCGAGATAGCGGTGGCTGTCCCAGTCCATCATCGCCACGGTGTCCCCGGCTTTCACGCCGAGCCCGGCGAGAGCCGAGGCCAGCCGGTTAATCCGCCCGGCCAGGGTCCGGTAGTCGAGGCGGACCTGGTCGCGGTAAACGATCTCCCGGTCGGGGGTGAAGCTGAGCGGGGGCTTGAGCAAATGTTTGATGAGCAGGGGAAAGCGAAACGCGGACGGGGTGGGCTCGATCAATCGGACCGACATGGTGCCTCCTCCATAAAAAACGGGGTGAAGAGTTGAATGACGATTGAGATCAGCTATAGGTGTAGAACCCGATGGCCAGGTCATAGGCCTTGTCGATGGGATTGCCCGGGTCCCGCGAGCAGAACTCGGTGCCCACCACAACGCCTTTCACCAACCGGACATAGACATCCTTTTTGATGGTGGTTCGCTGTTTGTTGTCGAGGTTGAACTCGATGAGAATGCGCTCGCCGGACTGGAGCTCTCCGTCATCGTCCGGCGGCAGCTCGATTTTGACTCCGGAGCGGGAGAGGTCCTTGACCATCATGGGCCGCTGGGCCGTCTCCCCGCGCCGGACATAGACGCCGGGGAGGTCAACGGCTTTCCGGTAGAACTGTCTGCGCTCCAGAAGAAAGGTGTGGTTGTGTCCGCACTTGCACCGGCGGGTGACCCGGACCGACCGCTTGATATGCCGGAACCGGCTGGCATCCACCCTTCGGACGCTCCCGCAGGCAGGGCATACGAACGTGGCCATGTCATCCTTGATGAAGACTTTTTCCAGCGTCATTTTCCGGCTCTCCATCGGCCTGTCGTGGCGTGTATGGGGTTGGGGACGACGGTTATTCTTGGCCGCCGGCGGACTCTCCAAGCAGAGCCCGGACACGGGCCTCGGGTCCGGCGGCGTCGGCTCCAGCCAGGGTTTCCCCGATTGACCGGAAACACTCCCGGACAATGGCGGTCTTGGGTCGGGGCGAGGCGAGCTGAGCATCCACGGTCCGGAGATCGGCGGCCAGCTCGGAAAGGGCATCAAAGGAAAGGCCCAGCTCGCCGGTCCCGGCTTTGATGGCCGCCACCTCCGTCTCGACTCGACCACGGCGGTCCGTGTCGAGGACCGGGGCATCCCCGAGGGCCATGCCGTCGGAGCTCTCGCCGTCGCCCTCGGCCGCCCCGGCCATCTGGTCCCGGCCCGCCTCGGTCAGCCCGATGGCTCCGGCCAGGGTTCGGATATCCACCAGGCCCTCGCTCATGAGCTCTTCGGCGGCATGGGAGACCGTCGGGCGGTCCATCCCCAGGGGCTCTCCGAGCTCGTACATGGAGACCTGGGCCGACGGATCACCGCCGGTCTCCTCGAAAAGCGCTTTGAGCAACCGGGCTTCGTTTTCGCCCAGCGCATCGGGGTCGGTCATAACGGCTCCTTACGGGACAACGGGGCAAGCTTACGCCACCGAGTCATCCTGGATATATTGGCGGAGGTGAGCGATCTCCGGCGGCCACTGGTCCGGGTTCGGCTCGGAAAGGAAGATCTTGAGGTGGGCCTCGTCGATCCCCTCCAGCGCCGACTGGGGAATGCCGCCCTCGCCCATCAGCCGAAATCGTGATTTGATGATCGGGCCGGAGCCCGTCTCGTCCGTTTCCATGAGATTGTCCCTTCGTGCGGTCGTGAGACTACAATAACCCGCTATGTCATAGCCCCGATCTTATGACAAGGCGGATAAAACTTCAACCGTTTTCCGGGCGCCCATACAGAATCGATGCGCCAATCACGCCAAGGCGTGACAGCCGAGGAACCACGCCTTACTTGCTTTATGGCGGCGGAGGTGATACCCAGAATCCATGGACGGCCCGATCCATACCCCCGGCAAGTGGCTCGTGTTCTCCCTGGTGGCCGTCGGCATCTTCATGTCCACTTTGGACGGGAGCATCGTCAACGTGGCTCTGCCGACCATCATGAAGGATTTCGGCACCCCCATGGCCACGGTGGAATGGGTGATGATGATCTACCTCCTCACCGTTTCGGCCTTGCTGCTGCCCTTTGGCCGGCTCTCCGACATCCGGGGCCGGCGGTGGGTTTACAGCCGGGGGCTCCTGGTGTTTTCAGCCGGATCGCTCCTTTGCGGGGCCGCGCCGGGAGCATTGTTTCTCATCGGGGCGAGGGCCTTTCAGGGGGTCGGGGCCGCCATGGTCATGGCCTGCACTCCGGCCCTGGTGGCCGATGCCTTTCCGCCGGCCGAGCGGGGCCGGGCTCTGGGGATGGTAGGTACGGTGGTGGCTTCGGGGCTGACCCTGGGGCCGGCCCTGGGCGGCTGGATCATCGAGCTCTTCTCCTGGCCGGTCATCTTCTACATCAACATCCCCATCGGCTCCGTCACCGCCGTGATCGTGGACCGGCTGCTCCGGGGCGGAGCGGCCGACGTCCAGCGGCCCGAGGCCTTTGACTGGGCCGGGGCCGCCTTCCTGCTCGTCTGGCTGAGCACCGCCCTGGTTGCCATTACCCACGCCTACGAATGGGGGGGCACCTCGGTCCGGGTCTTCGTCCTGGCGGGGGTCTCGGCCGCCGCCTTAGTCGGGCTCGTGGTCGTGGAACG
>CAYNGG010000297.1:0-5470 GCA_964396575.1 uncultured Desulfobacteraceae bacterium
TGAAAACCGGCAAGGGGTGCGAACACACCAAGGGCGGCCACGGGGGGCCGCCCCTTCAATCCATAATGTTATTTTGTCCTCCCCTGCGAGCACCTTCCGCCGGTCCGCCCGTGAGCTAACCGCTGATGAATCCAGCGCGCTAGGGCGAGAAATGAATTTCCGCACTCCGGTTTGCCGAGGGATGTCCTTGCCGGTTCATTTATTCATTAAGGGATAGCAGGTGTGTCTGGAGATTGTCCTTGCGGCTTTTCAGGCCGAGCTTTTTCCGGATGTTGGTCCGGTGGAAGCTGATCGTTTTGGTGGCGAGGTTGAGGTGCTCGCTGATCTCGTCGCTGGTCAGCCCTTTCCGGATCAGCGAGGCTACCCGGATCTCGGTGGCGGTGAGGCCATAACCATTTAAAGCAAGGGAGCAGGAAAAGCCCGAGGCCAGCCCCGAAAGCTCCTTTTCAAGGATGTTCAGGCAGCGATGGACCTCCGGGTTGTCGGTCCGTTGCCGCAGGTTCTCCAGCTCGGGAATGACCGTGTGGCGCAGGTTGGACAGAATCCGGTTTTCCAGAGTCTGGAGGTCGTTATCCCGCTTGTTCATCACCACGTTTAAGGCTGTTTGCAGGGAATCAATCTGCGCATTCAGAACATGGGTTTCCTCGAGGAGGCTCCCTTGTGGATTTCCGGAGGCGGCCGCCTCGGCGGCGTCATTCTCGAGATTCCGGAGAACCTCGGTCAGCTCCCGGCTCCGGTCATCGAGCCGTTCCTTGAGCTCCGATTCCAAACGCTTATGCTCGCTGATGTCGATGGCGGTGCCCAACACCGCCGGGTTGCCGCCGTCAAACACCCGGTTGATGGTGATTTCCACCGGCGTTTCCCGGCCGTCCGCGCTCAGGACCGTCATTTCGCAAGATTGGCCGTCCCGCTCCTGGTCAAGGGCCTCGTGGAGACGATGTTCCGCATCGGCTCGCTCGGTGGGTTTCAGGACCCGCCAGGGCTTCGTGGTGAGGAGAATGGCTCGCGCCTGTCCGGTCAGCGCTTCGCAGGCGGTATTGACGAACCGGAACCGGTTTCGATCGCAGATAAAGATGGCCGAGTGGGTGTTTTCGGCCATCAGCCGGAACCGCTCCAGCAAATGGCTGTTCTCGTCCTTCTGGCGCTGGATCTCGGTCCAGGCGCTGTCCCGGTCAGCTTCGGCGGCCTTCCGGCCGGAGATGTCGGATATGGTGATCCGAAAGCTCCCGATGTCGGCGTCGTCATTCCGGACGGGCTTCGATTCCATCCGGACGGTCATCGTACCCCCATCGCTTACTATCATGTCCAGGTCGCGGGCCTCCCGGGTTCCGGTTTGGGTCAACGACCGGAGATGAGCAAAATACCGGGACCGGGTATTGGGAGACACAAACCGGGAAAGCTGGCGGCCGATCACCTGTCTTCGTTCTACTCCCAGCATCTCCACGGCGGTGAGGTTGACTTCCCGGACCGTGCCGCTGGAGTCGAGCACAAAGTAGCCCACCGGCGCCGACTCGAACAGCTCGGCATAGCGCTCCCGTTCCCGTTCCAGCTCTCGCTGGCCGCCCCGAAGCTCCTCGTTCTGGATCTCCAGCTCGGCATGGTTGACGTGGAGCTCGAAGACCAGCTCCTTGAGCTCCCGCTCATCGATTGCCTCATAGTCTGTGCCCGATTCGGCCAGAAGGGCCTCGGCCCGTTGGCGAGCGTTAAGATGGGGGTCGGAGTCGGTTGCGGGGGGCTTTTTTTTCACGATATCGTCTCTTTCTTGTTTTTATTCGCTATTGGTGACGTCCTCCATGGCCATGAGGATCTTTTCCTGATCGTCGGTCTGTCCGGTCAGGCGTCGGGTATTGATCATAAATTGGCGATGGCCCAGGACGGGAAAGCGGTGCTCGATGGAAAAGTCGCTGAAGAAATGGCGTTTCCGGATCGATTCGTCCAGGAGCGTCCGCAGCGCGGCGATGTCCCAGGCGCCCTCGCAGATCTCGTAAATGGATTGGCCTTCCACGTCCTCGGCCCGGAGCCGGAAGGTTTCGTAGAAGCTCCGGTTGGCCGTCAGGACCGAAAGCTTTCCGTCGAGGACCAGGAGGGGCTCCCGGACGGTGTCAACGATCGCCTCGGCAAAGCGTCGGGCCTCATCGGACGCCTTCAGGGCCTCCACCTGCTCCTGAATGCTCAACAGGGTGATGAGCACCCCGTCGATGACGTTATCCTGGGTCCGATAAGGAAAGACCCGCATCCGGTACCATCGCCCGTCGTGGGTCCGGACGTCGTGCTCCTGATAGACGAGGGAGGATAGGACCTCGGAGGCGGTCCGGGACAGGTCGATGCCGTTGATTGAGGTCACGATGTCGCTCAGGGGACGACCCACGTCGGATGGAATGACCTTGATCAGGTCAGCCACCGGGGAGGTGAATCGCCGGATCTTCAGGTCATTATCAAGAAACAGGATCGGGATCTGAAGGTTTTCCAAAAGATTGATCATGTGCTGATTGGCCTCGGAAAGCTCGTCGATCTTCATTTGGAGCTCCGAGTTGACGGTGGCCAGCTCCTCGTTTAATGACTGCTGCTCTTCCTTGGCGCTTTCCAGCTCCTCGTTTGAGGATTGGAGCTCCTCATTGGCCGACTGAAGCTCCTCATTGGTCGATTTGAGCTCCTCGTTGGAGGTCTCGAGCTCCTCGACCGTGATCTGAAGGTTCTGCCGGGTTCGCTGAAGCTCCTTTTCGACATCTTCGGCCTGGCGGTCCCCGTTTTCGTTCCCCTCAGGGTCCCCTTGCGCTCCGGTCCGTTGACGGATGCCCCGGTCTTCGAGGGTTACCAGGATCAATCCATCCAGCCGGTCGGCGTCGGTCAGGGGGATCGCGGCGCCCCGGACAAGGTGCTCCTCGCCGTTGACCCGGACCCGCGGGTAGTCGAACCGGACCGATGCCGAGGAGATGGCGGCCTGACGAACGACGGCGGGGAGCTTCAATTTCAATCCGTTTTTGGCCATCTTGAAGAGGTTGTGGGTGGTGGCCGGGCCTTCGGGCAGCTCCAGAAAGGGGCTGGTCTGACCATAGACGCTGACGATATCACCCGACGGGTCGATCAGCACGCTCACCGGGGCGGCATGACGCAGAAGGGCCTGCCGGTGCCGGCGCTGGATGTCTTCCGGATCGCTCACCGCCTGGTCCCCGTTTTTCTCCGGCGTGGGACACTGAAAGCCGCCGAAAAGCGGCCGGCGGGCAACCCGGGCGGGCCGACGCCGGTAAATCCGCATTTTGGCGTTTACCGGCTCGAAGAGATCGGTAAAGCCGCCCACCGTCTCGGAGGTACCGAGAAAGAGCAGGCCGTTTTCCTTGAGCGCATAGTGGAAGATCGGGAGGAGGCGCTTTTGAGCGCCGCCGTTGAGGTAGATCAGGAGATTCCGGCAACAGAGAAGGTCCAGCCGGGTGAAGGGCGGGTCCTTGATGATGTTGTGAGGGGCGAAGATCAGCATATCCCGGATCTCCTTTTTCACCCGAAAGTCGTCGTCTTCCTCCTCGAAATACCGGCTCAGCCGCTCCGCCCCCATATCCCGAACGATCCCCTTGGGGTAACGGGACTCCCGGGCCCGCTCCACCGCCTCACCGGAGAGATCCGAGGCAAAGACCTGGACCTCGAAACGGCGGTCCAAAGTCTCCATGCACTCCTTCAGGATGATGGCCACGGAGTAAGCCTCTTCCCCGGTGGAGCAGCCGGCGACCCAAACCCGGAGCTCGTCCGAGCTCTCCGGACGCTTCTCCATGTAGTCCGTCAGCGAATCCTTGAGGGCGTCAAAGGCATCAGCGTCCCGGAAAAAGCTGGTGACCCCGATGAGCAGCTCCCGGAAGAGGGCGTCCACCTCCGGCTTGCTCTCCTGGAGGAGCCGGAGGTAGTGACGAGCCGAGGACATACCGTGAACCGCCATCCGGCGGGTCACCCGGCGGGTGCTGGTGGATTCCTTGTATCCGGAGAAATCGTGGCCCAGCCGGTTTTTTAGCAGGGAAAAAATGCTCGGCAGCATCTCGGGGATGTCGGTTTCATCCGGGATGGAGCGCCGCCGATCCGCCGCGTGCCGGAAGTAATGAACCAGGGCCTGGGGGATTTCGTCCGGCGGGAGGGTATAGTCGGGGCTGACGTGGCGCAAGGCATTTTCGGGCATGCTGTCGTACCGGGCGGTGTCGGGCCGCTGGGCCACGCAGAGCCCGAAAGCCTGCTTGATCTCCCGCATCCCGGCGGTCCCGTCGGCCCCCATGCCCGACAGGACCACCCCGACGGCCCGTTCCCCGAGATCAAGGGCCATGGACTTGAAAAAGGCGTCAATGGGCAGGGTTTCGTCCGGGGCGCCGTCGGTGGGGGTGACCGTGAAGCATTCATTGTCGATGCCCAGCAGCCCGGTCCGGGGGGCCACGTAGATCCGGTTCGGCTCGAGCGCCATCCCGGCTTCGGCCAGTTGAACGGCTACGGGCGCCCGCTTCCCGATGAGCTCCAGAAACCGGTCCCCGTCGTGGTCCTTCTCCTTGCTCCGGTGGCTGATGATCACATAGCCCAGGCCGGAGTCGGCGGTCAGGGTCCCGAGAAAGGAATAGATCGCCTCCAGGCCGCCGGCCGACGCCCCGATCCCCACCACGAACAGCCCCGGTGGCTCCGGCGTGGGGGCCGGGTCGTCCCCGGCAGCCGGGGCGTCCACGTAGCGTCCCAGGTCGGGGTGGGCGGCCAGCGCATCGGCCAGGGCATACCGGTCCGCTCCCCGCTTCCAGGTTAAATCGTAGAGCTGGGCCTCGGTGAGAGCGCGGGCTTCGGGCACCAGACGATAGACGTAGGTCCCGTCCCCCCACTTCCGGCCCACGAAGTGGCCCAGGTCGCTCCGGTCCGGGTCGCTGATCTTTTTCAACGGGCCGGAGATGTCCGACGGGCTGACCGTCTTTCCCGAAGCCCGGGAGACGGCCTCGGCGATTTGGGTGGAAGACAGCCGCGAGCCATCGGCCAGCGCCGCGATCACGTGTTGAATCATGGATGGGGTCATTTTTTGGGCCAAGGAATGAAAGTTTCTTGATAAATCTTCTGATTTCAGGGCAATATCTCTCTACCACGTTCGTTTCAAAGTGTCGGAAAAGGGGCGGGGTGTCAAGGATAATCGGAGGCGATGCGGGGCTCCCAGGGGCGGCCCCGGGGTCGGGCTCAACCCGTCCCCTGGGTCCTTTGAGTCCCTTGGGTCCCTTTAGCCAGGGCCTTGCGCCCCATGGGTCATCGGGGCTGGACATCACCGCGGCACCGGGATAAATAGAGACCTCCGAGGTTTCCAAATTTTTTTGGAAACCTCGGAGGTCTCCCCATGTTGGAGCAACCCCTTCGTGGTTGCCCATCGCGGGCGGCCGCAAGGGCCGCCCCTACATTCCTCAGTCGAGGGCAACCACGGGGGGTTGCCCCTACAATTGGCGCGACCCGTAGGGGCAGGCCCCCGTGCCTGCCC
>CAYNGG010000298.1:0-1423 GCA_964396575.1 uncultured Desulfobacteraceae bacterium
GGATCGGGCTCTGGCAGCGGCAGGCGGACCGTAAAGACCGCTCCGCCGTCCGGGGTGTTTTCGGCGGACAGGCTGCCCAGGTGGTCCGCCACGATCCCCCGGCAGACAAAGAGGCCGATGCCCATCCCCTGGGGCTTTTCCCGGGTGAAAAAGGGACTGAAGAGGTGAGGCAGGTCCGCTTCGGCCAGGCCGGGACCGGTGTCGGCCACGGTGGCCACGGCATCAGTCCCTTCAACCGCCGTGGTCACGGTGACGGTTCCCCCTTCGGGCATGGCGTCGATGGCGTTGGCGATCAGGTTCAAAAAGATCTGGGTCAGGGCCTGGGGCGCGCCGAGAATCCGGGGGAGGTTCGGGTCGAGCGCCAGTTGAAGCCGCACGCCGCGCTTTTTGGACATCCCCCCGATAATGGCCGAGGTTTCGCTGATCGTGTCGTTGAGGCTCACCGGCTGCTTCTGAAGCCGAATCGGCAGGTTGAGGGAGTGGAGCCGGCGGACCGTGTCCCGGATTTGGGCAAAGGCCCGCTTGAGCAGCCCGATGATCTCATCGGCGCCGTCGGTCTCCCCGCGGATATAGCTCAGGTTATCCAAAAGAGAGGTGATCCCCTGGAGCGGGGTGTTGACCTCGTGAGCGACGGTTGCGGCCAGGCGGCCGGTGGTCGCGAGGGTCTCGGTCTGGATCAGGTGGTCCTGCATCAGCCGGGTTTTCTCGATTTCCTCACGGAGCCGTGCGTTGGCCCCTTTGAGCTCGGCGGTCCGCTCCTCGACCCGCCTTTCGAGCTCGTCCCGGTATCGTTTCAGGTCGAGGTGGGTCCGGACCCGGGCCTTGACGATGTCGGCGCCGAAGGGCTTGGTGATATAGTCCACCGCCCCGACCGCCAGCCCCTCGGCCTCGTCGGCTTCCCCGTCCTTGACGGTGATGAAGATCACCAGGATGTCCCGGGTCCGGGGGTCGGCCTTCAGGCGTCGGCAGACCTCGTAGCCGTCCAGGTCCGGCATGATGATGTCCAGGAGAATCAGGTCGGGGAGCGGCCCGGTCGGCGGGCTCCGGTCGATCTGGTCCAGGGCTTCCCGGCCGCCGGTGGCGAATCGGACCTCGTAGTCCTCGCCGAGGATCCCCCCGAGGATCTGGATGTGGGTGAGGGTGTCATCGACAATGAGGATCGTCTGCCGCCGCCTGACCCCGGCCGTGGCCGGGCGGGTCATGATGCCACCTTCAACGTCAGGGGAATGGCCGACCTCAGGTCGGACAGGGCTTGCCGACCGGCGGCGTAGTCGAGCCGGTCCACCGCCTCGCGCAAGCGTTCAACCGGGGCATCGATTTCCGGACCGGCGCCCTGGAGGGCGTCGGCCAGGTCTCCGGCCACCGCCTCGGCCTGGAGATTATTGGTTTCCAACAGATGGCTCAACCGGACCACTGTCGTCTG
>CAYNGG010000298.1:1523-5466 GCA_964396575.1 uncultured Desulfobacteraceae bacterium
GTCGTCCGCCCCATCACCGTCCGGCGATCCATCGAGATCGTCGTCAGCCAGCTCCAGGAGCAGCTCGGGGATGGCGGCAATCAATTCGTCCAGGCGGTCCGTCACCCGGTCCAGCGCCGGGAGCCCCCCCGCCGACCGGCTCCGGAGATCGGCGGACAGAGCGGACGCGGCGGCAAACAAGTCCTGAGCCGACAGGGTTCCGGCTACCCCGGCCAGAGTGTGAGCCAGACGGCGGGCCGTGTCCATGTCCGCCCGCTCGATGGCCTCCCTTATCTCGTTGGCCGTCTCCGCATAATGGATTTTCACCTGGCGGAGCAGGGCCCGGAGCCGCCGCCGGTTGCCCAAGACCCGGCGAAGAGCGGAAGGGATGTCGATGGGGGGCCGGTCGGCGCGGTTCGACCTCCGAGGTTGTAAGAGCGCTGGAAACCTCGAAGGTCTCTCGGCGCTCGACCGCTCGACCCCGGAAAGATGTCTGGCCAGGGCCGCCAAAAGCGGCTCCCGGTCCAGCGGCTTGGCCAGGTAGTCGTTCATCCCGGCCGCCAGGCACCGATCCCGGTCCTCAGCCATGGCGTGGGCGGTCATGGCGATGATCGGGATTTCGGTCAGCCCCAGGTCCCGCCGGATTCGCCGGGTGGCCTCGTACCCGTCGATCTCCGGCATCTGAACGTCCATGAGGACCGCGTCGTAGGCGGCTTGCCGCAGGCGGTCCAGCGCTTCGGCGCCGTTTTCGGCCGTGTCCACCCGGGAACCGGCATCGGCCAGAACGGTTTGGGCCACGTCCCGGAGGATCGGCTCGTCCTCGACCACCAGCATCCGGAATCCGCACAGGCTCTTCCCTTCCTGGCGAGCGGGGAGCGGCGCCTGGTGGACGGGCTTGCTCGGCTGCTCCCGCCACCCAAGCAGGCAGGTAAAATGGAATTGGCTGCCCGCCCCCTCCTTGCTTTCAACCCAGATTCGTCCGCCCATCATCTCGGTCAGCTCCCGACAGATGGCCAGACCCAGGCCCGAGCCCCGCTGAGTTGAGGGCGTCTTTCCCCGGACAAAGGGGGCGAAGAGATCCTCCTTCTGATCCTCCGGGATGCCCGGCCCCGAATCGATCACGGAAAAGGTCAGACGGACGCGGGTGGCCTCGCGGCGGAGCACCTCGGCCTGAACGATTACCGTCCCCCCGGCGGGGGTGGCGGCGACGGCGTTTCCGCACAGGTTGATCAGGACCTGGGAGAGCCGGCCGGGGTCGCCGATGAGGACGGGAGGAATCCCGTCTGATAGCCGAATCTCGAACCGAACCCCCTTTTTCGACGCCAGCGGGAGTATCACCGACGCCACCGTCTCCCGGACCTCCGCCAGCCGGAGCTCGACCCGGTCAAGACGAAGCTTCCCGGCCTCGATGGTCGCCAGGTCGAGCATGTCGTTGATGATCCCCAGCAGGGACCGGGCCGCCGTCCGGATCTTCGATAGCCCCGTCGCCCGGCGGGGAGACGGGTCCGAATCCGTCAGCAGGTCGCTCATCCCGATAATGGCGCTGATCGGGGTTCGCAGATCATGGCTCATTTTGGCCAGAAAAGCGCTTTTAGCCTGGGAAGCGGCTTCCGCCGCCTCCTTTTCGATTTGGAGCCGCCGCTCACGGGTTATGTCGGCCACTATTCCCTCGTAGCCGATGAGCTGCCCCCGCTCGTCGGTGACGGCGTGAAACCGGACGAAGAGGTGAGCCGCCGTCTCCTCACGCCGCCACTTGCCGGTTGTGGTGAGCTCAGTTTCGCCATGGGTCAGGGCCTGCCGGAGCCGGTCCCGTTTCTTTCCGTCCAGACGGAGCTGCCGGACCAGGTTGACCCCGGAGGCGAGGAGCCGATCCGGATTCGAAAATCCCAGTATCCTCGCCAGGGCCGGGTTGGCCGTGACCACCCGGCCCTCCAGATCGGCCTGAAAGATCCCCTCGGTGGCGTTTTCGAAAATGGAGCGATACTTGGACTCGGACTGGCGGAGGGCCGCGTCCCGACTCTGAAGGGCGTGAATCATTTCGTTAAAGGCAAGCGCAAGCTGTCCGACCTCGTCGTCCGTTTCCACCGGCACCGCCTGGATGGACTCCCCCTTCTCCATGGACCGGGCCGCTTGGGTGAGTCGAGCCAGCGGGTGGACGAGCCTGTTCAAAAAGAAACAGGTGACCAGCGAGGCCAGAAACCAGCACCCGAGCCCCACCAGGGCGGACCGCCAAATCAGGGAGACCAGATGGTTGTTAAGCGGCGTCTTGTCCAGGGTGACCCGGGCGAAACCGATAACTTCAATGTGAGATAGGGTCTTATCGATATCGATGAATAGCGCTTCTTCACTGGCGTAGCTCCCCTGAGTGGTGACGGCGCAGATGAAATCGCACCGGGTGGAAGTCTCGAGCCGTCGGCAAAGCGTTTTGGGGTTCAATGCCTCTGGATGGGAAGTCCAGTTTTGCTCCGCCGTAGGAGCAGGGGGGCGAGAGATTGATTCTCGGATCAGCGTCCGACCCAGGCTATCGGTCACGATCACATTGGTGACGGTATCGTCCGCAAATGCTGACTTGACAATGGGGTCCAGGACATCGGCGCTGCCAGCGAGAACCCCGAGCCGGGCCTGCCGGGCCGTCATGGAAGCGATGAGCTGTCCATGCTGGTAAAGCTGATTTTTCTGGGATCTATGCAGGCCGAAGATGAATGCCGCCGTGAATGCGACAGTGGCCAGGAGTGTGAGCAGGGTGACAAGGGCAAAGGCTTTCCGACCCATCCGTTGTTTATAACTGTTTAAGACCATGTTGAGCCGAAAAGGTATCAGTTGGTTTCGCTGGATCGTTTAGAGAACCGGTGGTCGATATGAATGCCCAGTCTTTTGGCAATGTCAAAGTTGATGTGGGTCAAGCCTTTTCTGACATCCACCAGATGAGGGCCTCTCGCCAGGGCAGGATTTTCTGAAAGGATTCGATGGGCTAAGTCCCCCCCTTGTTTCCCGATGTCGTTGGGATCGATACCAACAGCCATAAACGCACCCATGTCCACATATTTTTCGGAAAAGGTCAATACGGGGATCCGATGCTCAATGCAAAACAGAATAATATGCTCTGAAGTATCCGGCGTCACAACGGTCAGGTCGGGCAGCATCCAGAACACATCGATCCGTCCAGCCATTTTGCGGAGCAGCGAGGGGACGCGACTGGCGCTGGCCGTAGCTTGAGACAACAATCTGATATCAAGGCGGTTACAGACCCGCTGGGCATCCTCGACCATGCTTCCGGTCCGGTACGGGTCGTAAATCAGGCCGATATGCTCAACGTCAGGCAGCACTTGAGTAAGTGTATGAATTTGTGTCTCCGGTGATATGCTCAGATTAACGCCGGAAATATTATTTCTTCCGACGAGATCGGGGGGAAGCTTGAGGACCATGGTGTAAACGATTGGGATGTCACGGATGTGGGAAATCGTGCGGAGTCCCTCGCTACCAATGGCCAGCAATAGGTCTGGATGGGCCTTGCGGATCCGGTCCACGACATCCTCGGTTTGATCCGCCAATACTATCCGCTGAATCCGTGACGGACACGTCATCCGAAATCCGGAAAGCACTTGTTCGTAGGGTGGCAGCAGAGCACTTTGGACGACGACAACCGTTGAATCGGCCATGCACACGCCGACAATGGACAGGAAGACCAAAATGACCGCGGAAATCCATTTGAATACAATGATCCCCTTCATGGTTTTTGTCCTTTTTCGCTGATCGCCATGAAATGGCGTGGGTTTGAAAAACATCGTTGATTTATAATTGTTTTTATGAGATCAAAATAAACAGTAACGCGGCAAGGGAAGAAGTCGCTATGAAGTATTCGTGATGCCACCATTCACCTCCGCTCGGACCTGATCAGACAATTCATAATTAGTTCTTCTACCATAGCACAAGGATGAAAAAGATAGCAAGGATGAAAGTCGAT
>CAYNGG010000299.1:0-5432 GCA_964396575.1 uncultured Desulfobacteraceae bacterium
CATAATGACCGACCCGAAGACAAAGGCCGGGCGCAGGGCCACAAGCTCCATGGTGACCCCGGCCAGGAGGGCGCCGCACATCATCCCCAGGCTGTGGCCGACGGTCAGGAGCGAGAGGACCGAGCCCATGGCCCCGACCCGGCTCCCGGTCCGGACGGCCATGGCCATCACCGGCGCCATGGCCACGCCGCCGCCGATGCCGAAGAGGACATTGGCGGCGAAGAGGTCCCAGAACCCGTTGGCCCAGGAAAACGAGGCCACGGCGTAGGTAACGATGAATCCGCCGCTGATGGCCATGCCCCGCTGGCTGATCCGGTCGGCCAGATAGCCCATGGGGGTCTGGAGAACCCCGGCGGTGAGCACGCCCAGGGCGACCAGGACCCCGATGGCCGAGGTGGACAGCCCCATCTCGGCGTCGGCGAAGACCGGCTGAAAGCCCCAGATGATCCCGATGCAGGCGGTGTAGGCGAACCGGAAAAAAAAAAGTCCGATGATCCGCTCGTTCCGGAGCAGGGGCATCCAGCCGTCGGACTGGTATCGACGGCTGGATCGCTCAGAACGGGTGGGCGGCAGGAAGACGAGGCTCAAGAGAAACCCGATGAAGGCCAGGGCCCCCATGCAGAGAAAGGCTCCGTCCATGCTGATCCGGTCGCTGACCGCCCCGCCGATGACCGGCCCGAGGCTCAGCCCGAAAAAGACCGACATGTTGAAGGTTCCCATGACGACCCCTTCCCGGTCGGCCGGGGTGATGTCGCCCACGTAGGCCTGGATCACCGGCATGGTCATGGCCGATGCGATCCCCTGGATGAAGCGGATGACGATGAGGCTTTCCACGCTCCGGCTGGCGGCAAAGGCCACCGACAGGATCGCGTAGGCCAAAAGCCCGATGGTGATGAAGGGTTTCCGGCCATCCCGGTCCGAGCGCCGCCCGAAGTAGGGGAGAAAGCAGGTCCGGGAGATGGAAAAGGCCCCGAAGATGAGCCCGATGTAGATCCCCGAAGCGCCCAGGTCGTGGGCATAGACCGGCAGGAGCGGCACCACGATGCCCACCCCGGTGACGGTGGCGAAAAGTGAAAAAAAGAGGGTGCCGAAGATTTTTTTGTCGAGGGTCTCCATCCAGTGTCCCGAAGTCGTGTCATGGTTAACGGTCCGTCCGCTCTGGTTGCCGGTCATAAGCCCTACACTATAACATCCGGACCGGTTCTAAACAAGGAGGTTCCGGCCCTCGCGCTTGCCCCTTGAAAACGGCGGCGGTTTCTGTTACTTCAAATCCTTGACTAGGGAGGTCCGCATGGGGCGGACCAATAACCCGATACGCGACGGAAGGAGGAGATCCATAATGAAAAGGTTCAAGCTGTCTCTACTTGTCACCGTTCTGGCCGTGATCCTGGCCGCCGGCCCCGCACTGGCCGGCGAGACCCTCGATGCGGTCAAAGCCAAGGGCTTCATTCAGGTCGGGGTCAACCAGGGCCTCTTTGGATTCGCCATGGCGGATGAAAAGGGTGTCTGGCGGGGCCTCGATGTTGACACGGGGCGGGCCATTGCCGCCGCCGTCTTCGGCGACCCCGAGAAGGTCAAGTTCACCCCCCTGACGGCGGTCCAGCGGTTTACCGCCCTTCAGTCCGGCGAGATCGACGTCCTCTGCCGGAACGCCACCCGGACCCTGGGCCGGGACACCGCCCTGGGGCTCGATTTCGCTCATGTCAATTACTATGACGGCCAGGGGTTTCTGGTGCCCAAGGCCCTCGGGGTTGACAGCGCCAAGCAGCTTGACGGGGCCACCGTCTGCGTCCTGCCCGGGACTACCACGGAGCTCAACGCCGCCGACTTCTTCCGCTCCAGCGGCATGAAGTGGAAGCCGGTGGTCATCGAGAGCACCCCGGAGCTCAACAAGGCTTTTTTCGCCGGCCGCTGCGACAGCCTCACCTCGGATACCTCACAGCTCGCCGGGGTCCGGGCCGTTGCCCCCAACCCCGCTGATTACATGATCCTGCCGGAAATCATCTCCAAGGAGCCCCTGGCGCCGGCGGTCCGGCATGGGGACGCGGAATGGAAGGACGTCGTGGACTATGCCGTCCTGGCGATGATCGCCGCCGAGGAGCTGGGGATCACATCCAAGAACGTCGATGAGATGCTCAAGAGCAAGGACCCCAAGATCCAGCGGTTTCTCGGGGTGAGCCCGGGCAACGGCAAGGCCCTCGGGCTGGATGAGAAGTGGGCCTACAACGTCGTCAAGCTGGTGGGCAATTACGGCGAGGTCTTCGAGCGTAACGTCGGGGTCAACACCCCGCTCGGCCTGGCTCGCGGCCTTAATGCTCAGTGGACCGACGGCGGCCTGATGTACGCCCCGCCCTTTAAGTAACCTCCCGGTCTGTTTCGGGATAACCTCCGGGGGCGCCCAGGCGCCCCCGCTCCACCGAGCCCGATGGCCCCATCCGACACACCCGATGCCGTCCCGACCGTCCCGTTCTGGAATGACCCGGACAAGCGGTCGATCTTCTACCAGATCGCCACCCTGATCGCCGTGGCCCTCCTGGGCTACTACCTGATCTCGAACACCCTCGACAACCTGGCCCGTCAGTCCATCTCCACCGGATTCGGCTTTCTGGAAAAGGAATCCTCCTTTGAGATCGGCGAGTCGGTGATCCCCTATTCGGCGGCGGACACATATCTCCGGGCTTTATTTGTGGGGGTCCTCAACACCCTGAAGGTCTCGTTTATCGGGATCGTGATCACGGTGATCCTCGGGACGATCATCGGGATCTCCCGGCTGTCTTCCAACTGGCTGGTTTCCAAGCTGGCGGCGGCCTACATCGAGGTCTTCCAGGACATCCCGGTCCTGCTTCAGCTCTTTTTCTGGTACGCCATCTTCTACGAGATGCTCCCGCCGCCCCGGGCCGCCGCGAACCCGGTGGCCGGGCTTTTTTTGAGCAACCGGGGGCTGGTCTGTGCCGTGCCCGAAAGCCATCCGGCCCACAAGTACATGCTTTTTGCCCTGCTCATCGCCGTCGGAGCGGTCATCTTGATGCGGCGCTGGGCCAGACAGCGGCAGGACCGGACCGGCCAACCTTTCCCCGTGATCCGGGTCGGCCTGTGCACCATAATTGGCCTGCCGCTCCTGGTCTGGACGGTGGCCGGGTCCCCGGTGGCCATGGACGTGCCGGAGCTGACGGGGTTCAACTTCGAGGGCGGGGCCAATCTCAGCCCCGAGTTCGGGGCGCTCCTGCTGGGCCTGGTCCTCTACACCGCCGCTTTTGTGGCGGAGATCGTCCGGGCCGGGATTCAGTCGGTGAGCCGGGGTCAGACCGAGGCGGCTCTGGCCATCGGGCTCCGGCCGGGCCAGGTCCTCAACCTGGTGATCCTGCCCCAGGCGCTCAGGGTGATCATCCCGCCGCTGACCAGCCAGATGCTCAACCTGACCAAAAACAGCTCCCTGGCGGTGGCCATCGGCTATCCCGATTTCGTTTCGGTGGCCAACACCACCATCAACCAGACCGGTCAGGCCATCGAGGGCGTGGCCCTGATCATGCTCGTGTACCTCTGTTTCAGCCTGCTCACCTCGCTGTTCATGAACTGGTACAATAAAAAGATGGCCCTGGTGGAGAGATAGCGCGGATGGAAGAGCACCTGACCGTTCCCCCGGCCGGCCCGGACGATGAGGACGACATCCGCCCGCCGGTCTCCCAGGTCGGCGTCATCGGATGGGTCCGGCAAAACCTGTTCAACGGCCCCTGGAATTCGATCCTGACGGTCGTCACCCTCTATCTGCTCTGGAAGGTGGTCCCGCCGCTGGTCCGATGGCTGTTCATCGACAGTCTCTGGCGGTCGGATGGTGCCGCCTGCCACCTGGCCGGGGGAGCCTGCTGGTCGATCATCACCCACAACCTGCGGTTTATCATCTTCGGCCTCTACCCCTACGACCTTCATTGGCGGCCCCTGGTGGCGATGATTCTGCTGGTTGGGATGCTCCTGGTCAGCCGGGACCGTCGGTTCTGGGGACGGCGCCTGGCTTATGCCTGGGCGGTCGGCCTGTTTGCCATGGGGCTGTTGATGCGCGGGGGGCTTTTCGGGCTGGAGTCCGTGGAAAGCACCAAATGGAGCGGGCTTCCCTTGACCTTGATGCTGTCGGTCTTCGGGATGGTGGCCGCCTATCCGCTCGGGGTGGTCCTGGCGCTGGGCCGCCGCTCCCGGATGCCGGCCATCCGGAGCCTCTGCGTGATCTACATCGAGATGATCCGCGGGGTTCCGCTCATCAGCCTCCTCTTTATGTCCTCGGTGATGTTCCCGCTCTTTCTCCCCGAGGGGATCACCGTGAACAAGATTCTCCGGGCTCAGGTGGCGATCATCATGTTCACGGCCGCCTATATTGCCGAGGTGGTCCGCGGGGGACTTCAGGCCATCCCCCGGGGCCAGTACGAGGCGGCCGAGTCCATCGGTCTCAACTACTACCAGAGCATGAGGCTGGTGATCCTCCCCCAGGCCCTCAAGATCGTGATCCCGCCCTCGGTGGGGATTTTGATCTCAGCCTTCAAGGACACCTCCCTGGTGGTGATCATCGCCCTTTACGACCTCCTCAAGACCACCCAGTCGGTGCTGTCCAACCCCGAGTGGATGGGGTTTTCGCCCGAGGCCTACATTTTCATCGCCCTGATCTACTTTATCTGCTGCTACGCCATGTCGAGCTACAGCCGCCGGCTGGAGCGGGAGCTCGGCGCGGGGGAGGGATAACATGAGCGAGATCCTGCCGGACAAGAAGACCGCGGAGCGCCCTATCATCGATATCGTGGGGCTCCACAAGTGGTTCGGGGACTTCCACGTGCTCCGGGACATCCATCTGACGGTCCAGGGTCAGGAGCGGATCGTCATCTGCGGCCCTTCCGGGTCGGGGAAATCGACGCTGATCCGGTGCATCAACCGCCTCGAGGAGCACCAGCGCGGGCGGATCATTGTCGATGGCATCGAGCTGACCAAGGATATCAAGAACATCGAGAAGGTCCGGGCCGAGGTGGGGATGGTCTTCCAGCACTTCAACCTCTTTCCCCACCTCACCATCGTGGAAAACCTGAGCCTCGGCCCGATCTGGGTCCGGAAAGTCCCCCGGAAGGAGGCCGAGGAGACGGCCATGTACTACCTGGAAAAGGTCCGGATCGCCGAGCAGGCCGACAAGTACCCCGGCCAGCTCTCCGGGGGTCAGCAGCAGCGGGTGGCCATCGCCCGGAGCCTCTGCATGAAGCCCAAGGTGATGCTCTTTGATGAGCCCACATCCGCTCTGGACCCGGAAATGGTCAAGGAGGTCCTGGACGTGATGATCTCCCTGGCTGAAGAGGGGATGACCATGATCGTGGTCAGCCACGAGATGGGGTTTGCCAAGAGCGTGGCCCATCGGGTCCTCTTCATGGACTTTGGCAAGATCCTCGAGTCCAACACTCCCG
>CAYNGG010000300.1:0-4256 GCA_964396575.1 uncultured Desulfobacteraceae bacterium
CCCCTGGTCAAAAATAATCCCCCGCCAGGGTAAAGGCGGCCCAGTACCCCGGATGGGGGTAGCGGGTCCGGACGTGGGCTATGGCTCGTCTGAGGCTTTCGGCCTTGTCCGCCCGCCCGTAGCTTCGATAGAATTGTTTCATGAGCATCGCGGTGGAGACGTCGCTGACCCGCCAGAGGCTCGAGACGATGGTGTGGGTTCCGGCGTAGAAAAAGGCCCGGTTCAGGCCGATAACGTCGTCGCCGGCGGTGACCTTGCCCAGGCCGGTCTGACAGGCGCTCAGGACCACCATGTCGGCGTTGATATCGAGCCCGAAGACCTCGGCCGCCTCGAGGTTGCCGTCGTACTCGTCCGCTCGAGCCAGCTTCACCGCTGAAAAGAGCGGGTTGATGGAGTCCAGCTCGCCGTGGGAGGCGATGTGGATGATCCCGAACCGCGAGATGTTTTCCACCACCCAGGCTTCGGTGGCCCGTTCACCCGTGAGAATAGTGACCTCCGGGAACCGCCATTTTATGGCGCCCACCTCGTATTCGGAAAAGGGGAGCTCCAGGGCGGGGTCTCCCAGGTCGGGAGCCCCGATGGCCAGGACCTTGGTGTTCCGGTCCGCCCGTCGGCGGGAGAAGGTGTATTCCAGCAGGCTGGTGGTCGGGAGATAGAACAGCGGAAACCGGTCCACCAGGTAGGCTTCCGCGTCGGACAGGGCCGCAAAGGATAGGTAGTGGAGCGATTTATGGGGGACCATGCCCACGACCGACGCCCCGTCGAGCCGGGGCAGGACGGGGCTCATGAGCCGGTCGTGGAGCCTTTGCGACAAGGTCTCCACCGGCTCGAGGTTCTGGATGGCCCGCCGGAAGACGAGAATCTCCTCGCCCAGGGCCGCCCGGTCCGCCGGTATCCGGACCAGCTCGATGCCCTCGGCCCGGATCACCCAGGCCAGGACGGTGTCGGGCAGGAGATACCAGGAGACCAGGGCCACGTCCGGCGGGAGCAGACCGGTGAGGGTCTCCGCGTCAATGGGGCTCACGGTGACGGTGGCGGCAAGCTGGGGGGCTTCCGACTGGATCTCGATCATGAGGGTCTCGTAATCCCGCCGGAGCCTCGCCAGGGTCTCTTCGTAGGTCTTTCGGGCCGTCGGGTCGGTGGACTGGGCCACCAGGGCCTCGTGCTCGGCGATCCGGGCTTCCAGAGCGGTCAGCTCGCCGTAGAGGGCCGCGTCCACCGACCGTCCGAGCCGCAACCGCTGGTTGCCCAGGAGATCGATAAAGCTCCGGGCCCGGGACCGTTCAGCCGCCTCGAAGGCCGCAATCGGCCGGTCCATCTTCACCAGGAGCCCCACGAGGGCCTCGTAAACGTCTAGCTTGTTGGCGATGAAGCCGCTCTTGAGCCCGTCGATCCGGATTTCCGCCCGCATCCCCTCGATCACCGAAACCGCCGCGTTGAGCCGATCCAGGGCGCCCTCACGGTCGTCCATTTCGAGCCGGAGCCGGCCCAGGCCGTAGAGGGCCCGCCACTCGACTTCCCGGAGCGCCATTTCCCGGGACAGGTCCAGGGCCTCGGTGTAGGCCCGTTCCGCCCGGTCCCGGTTTCCGGTCCCGGCGGCGGCTTCGCCGAGCGCCACCAGGGACCGGGCCGCGTTGATCCGGTTGCCGATGGCGGTTGCTCCGGCAACGGCCTGGTCGAGGAGATCGGCCGCCCCGGCAAAGTCCCCGGTCCGGAGCCGGGTCATCCCGAGGTTCCGGTGATCATGGGCGATGGCCCATTTGGAGCCGATCCGGGTGTCGATGTCCAGGGCCGCCTCGAAGTGCTCGACCGCCTCACGGTACCGCCCCATGTCCCGGAGGACCTGGCCGATGTTGTTGAGGGTAGTAGCCACCTCGTCGTCCCGGGTTTTGAGGTCTCGGGCGATCTCGAGGCCGCCGTCGAGCTCGGACAGAGCCCGCTCATGGTCCCCGAGGGTCCACCAGATCAGCCCGGCGGTGTTTCGGGTGATCACCCGGCCGAGGGGCCATCCGATGGCTTCGGCTTGCCGCTGGGCCTCCCGCTGGAGCTTGAACGCGGTCTCATAGCGGGCCGTGTACCAGGCGAGGTTGGCCTGCTCGATGGTCACCGTCACGCTCAGGCGCCCGTTGTTTTCGAGATTCGGCAGGGCTTCGGCCGCCTGGGCAAACCGGGCTTCGGCCTCGGCAAAATTCCCCAGGAGCCGCCGGCACCGGCCGATGTCGATGATCGACTGGACAACCCCGGCCGGGTCCCCGGCCCGCTCGAAAGCCGCCTTTGCCCGTCCGTAGTGAGTGATGGCCACGGCATACTGGCTCATCCGGAGGTCATGGATCCGGCCGATATTCGACTCCTGTTGCGCCAGGAGGGCGTCTCCGGCCGAGGACTCGGCCACATCAGCCGCCGACTGGAACCGGCTCAAAGCCCGATCGTACTCGGTGGCGTTTTCCAGGACGATCCCGAGGCTCGAGAGGGCCGAAGCCGTCTCGGCGGGGAGATCCAGGGATTCGAGGACCGCCACCGCCCGTTCGAGCCGGGGGACGGCCCGGTCATATCGCTCCAGCTTGGCCAGGAGGAGCCCTTCCCGGAGAACGGCTTCGGCATGGGCCTGGGAGTCGGGGGCGGACCCGCCGAGCAGCTCGGCCAGAGCGGTCGCGTAGGTCAGCGCCCGCTCCAGCTTCCCGGACCGGTGAGCGCTCTCCCGGGCCAGGCCGTAGAGGGCCGGGAGGTACTTGGCCAGGGCCGGAACCCGATCGGCCACCCGGATGGCGCCGTCGAATTGAATCAGCGCGGCTTCCCACCGTCCGGCCTTGTAATCCGCCCGGCCGGCCCGGACGGTTTTCGCGAATCGCCGCTGGGCCAGCTCGGCGGCGGCCGCCGGGGTCAGGCCGGAATCCCCCAGGACGACCCAGGCGTCTCCGGCGGCCGTCACCGCGTCGCCGTCGAGATAGGCCGACAGGAACCGCTCGGGGTCCGGGGATGACGGGTCGCCGGCCGGTAAGACCGCCGTGGGGAGGCCGAAGAGACCGGCCAGGTGCGAGATCCCGTCGGCGCTTTTCGCGGATTTCGCGCCGGGCAGGAGCGCCAGGGCGAGGTCGCCCCGACCGGCCAGCTCCGACAGGAGCCGGTCCAGGCGGCGGTACCGGCCTGATTCCGTCCGGACTCCCGGGAATCGTTCAGGGGTCTCGCCGGCCCGGGTGGGGACCGTGACCGCTTCGGTCACCGGGTCGCGGACCAGAAGGGTGTGGACCGGCCCGTCCACATCGAACGGGTCCTCGCCCGATGGGGCCAGGGTGTAGCCGTCGGGCGGGGTCTCCACCGGCGGGATGGACATCAACACCTCCCGGAAGGGCTTCCGGGAAGCGACGGCCCGGACCAGGTGAGTGGCCGAGGTCGCCCGGGCCGCGCCATCGGGGACCGTAATCCCGTCCACCGATTCCCCGGCCAGGTACCGGGTGTCGGGCGGGAGCGCGTCCGGAATTCCCGGCTCGGCCCGGATCTCGGCCGCCGTGAGGATAAAGGTGACCGCGTGAGGGGTCCCGACCCCGACTGGCCGGACCAGGGCCGTTTCCGGCGGGAGAACCGCCATGACCGCCTCGGGGCTCACCGGCACCGGGCCGAAAAGCCCCATCAGTCCGGGGGGCGAGGCCGGGTCGCGTTCCGCGAGGGCATCGGCCAGCCGGGTCCGATACCGGTCTCTCATGGTCTTCGCGAGTCCCTCCCGGCCCGATTCCGCCGCGGCCTGGGCGTCTAAGGCCAATCCCAAAAGGATGATCGCCGAATCCCGGTCCGGTCCCGGCGGATGAATTCGCAGGGCCTCGGGCAGCCCGTCGCCCGCCGGCCAGCCCCCGGCCTGATCGGCGAGGATCTCCGTTTCGGTCTCGACCCGGTCTTCCAGCCAGGTCCGCCGTTCCCCGTCGGCCGCCTCGGCCTCGGCCCGGAGCCGGATGATCCGCTCGATGCGGGGATAGATCTCCCGGACGGTGGCCCGGTCCCGATCAGCGGCCGGGACGATCCAGCTTGAGGTCCGGTGGAACCGTTCGATCTCAGCGATCCGCTCGGCCAGGGCAAAGGCGTCGGCAACCGCTCCGTCCCGAACCCGGTCGGCCACCAGCGGGGCGAAGGTCGCGACGATCTCCCCGGCCCCGCACCCGGCCTCGACCACCGTGATCCCGTCGAGGACTTTTAGGGCGTCTTCCGGGCGGCCCAGCCCGGCCAAAGCCCGCCATTTCAGACCCGGGTCGTTGGCGCGATCCGCG
>CAYNGG010000300.1:4356-5421 GCA_964396575.1 uncultured Desulfobacteraceae bacterium
AACCCCGGCGGCCGCGGCCGCTTGGGGGTCATTGGCCGGCACGGGGTCACCCAGGAGATCGAGCCCCCGCTGGAAGGCGAGCCCGGCCTGTGCCTGATATCGAAGCCGAATCACCGCCCTTTCGGCCCCGTCGAGGCCGGCGGGGACCGGCCGGCTCAGCGCATAGACCCCCATGGCGTTCTGGTATTGGGCCGCCGTCGAGGCCAGCGGGGATTTTTGCTCAAGGCCGGCCAGGAGCCGGTCCGTTCGGCGGGCCAACTGGTCCAGGGTCGTCCAGGCTTCCTCGCGGTCCCCGTCCCAGGTCCCAAACGCTAAGGCCCGGCCCATGTTCATGATGTTGACCGTTGTGCTCACGCGGTTTTCCATCGCCAGAGTCAGCTCGGCGGACCGGCGAAACCGGTCGAAGGCCGTCGCGTCGTCGCCTCGGGCATGGGCGATGAGTCCGCCCCGGTGGAAGAGGAGCGCCACGCCGTACCGGTCGGCCGGAGCGATCGTCTCGTCCGGCGGATATGCGGCCAGTTGACCGGCGATGGCGGTTTCAGCGTCGGCCAGCCTGCCCCGCTCGATCCCGATCCGGACCAGAAAGGCCTCGGCCAGCCGGATTTCCTGGTCGGCCGAGAATCCCCGGGCCGCGGCGGTGGTGTTGGTCGCGTGGAGGGAGACGGTCATCCGGATGTTGACCAAGCCCTCCCCGCCGGGCTCGGGCGACCGATCCGGAACCCCGTGCTCGCGGACGAGAGCGATGGCTTCGGAAAACCCGTCGGCCGCCTCGCTCAGGAGCCGCTCCCGCTCCGCCCCGGTCTGGGTCCCGGCGTGCTGATAGGTGCAAAAGGCCGCCGACCGCCGGTTCCGGGCGAGGTTTTGGGTGTTGCCCAGGCGCTGGTTGAGGTCGAAGGCGCCGTTGAAAGCCTCGGCAGCGGCGGCCCAATCCCCGGTCTCCTGACAGGCGAGGCCTAGCCGGTCGAGGGTTTCGGCCTTGAGCTCGACCAGCCGCTCAGACCGGTCGAGGGCCTCCCGGACGCGCTTGAGCATAAGGGTCAGGGTCCGGTGAATTGTGGTGGCGGC
>CAYNGG010000301.1:0-5417 GCA_964396575.1 uncultured Desulfobacteraceae bacterium
ATCTGGTTGATGAGACGGGCTTTCAGGACTCCATCGACCAGGCCCGCTCCTTGAACAGAAAGTGGTAGATCATCTCGCAGTAGCGGTCCATGGGGATTTTCCCTTGAGCGGAAACGGTGTACCGCCAGAACCCATAGACCTTGGCCAGGTTGATGAGCCGCTCGCTGTAGAGGTGCCAGGTAAAGTGCTCCTGGACCCGGCGGATGCCGGCGATGGAGATCCGATCCCAGAGGTCCGGCTCCCCCTCACGGCGGGCCAGGTAGCCCTCCAGCCCCCGAGCAATGAGCGACGGGGAGCTGGTGTTCAGAAGAAAGCCGCTCTCTCCGTGCTGGATGATCTCCTGGGGGCCGCCGAACTGAGTGGCAAAAGTGGTCAGCCCGGAGGCCATGGCCTCGAGGATGGTCAGGCCGAAGGCTTCGAAAAGGGCCGGCTGGACGAACAAGCCCCGGCGGTCAGCCACGACCCGATAGACCTCGCCGGTCTCGAGCTTCTGGATGCTCGGCAGCCAGCGGACGCTCCCCTGGAGGTTGTAAGCCTCGATCAGCTCGTAGGCTTTGCGGATCTGGTCCTGCTCCTCGGCGTCATTGGACTCCTGGAGGTGGATGGTTCCGGCGGCAAAGATCAGGTTGAAGTGCTCCTGGAGCCGCTCGCTCATCCCGAAGGCCTCGATGAGGCCGGTGATGTTCTTGATCTTATCGAACCGGGCCATGGTGAAGATCGGCGTTTTGTCCGGGTTCTCCAGGACCCCCCAAATGTCGGGGCTGGTCTCGGTGAAGAGCCGACCCTCCCACATCTCGGTTTTTTGCCGGATTCGCCGGTCGGTCTCGCTGTAAGAAAAGTAGAGATCCTCGTCCACTCCGGGGGGGATGACGTTGAACTTGGGGGCGAAGAGGTTGATCCCGCTTATGACCTGGTAGAGCCGGGGCATGGAGAAGAACTGGTAGGACTCGTACTGGCCCATGGCATACTCCGTCCCGACGATCTCCTGGGTGGTGCTGGTGATGATGAAGTCGGACTTGTTCATGGAAAGAATGTCGGCCGTGTACTGAAGGGAAAAGTGGTAGTTATTATCCATTTCCTGCCAGTAGAGGTCCGAAAAGAGGTACTTGGTCTTTTCCAGGGCATGGGCGATGGTACACTGGATGACGTCCATCTTGTCCGACAGGAGGGTGGCCACCAGATTGCCGTCGGAGTAATTGCCGATGATCAGGTCCGGCCGGCCTTCCAGCTCCCGGCGCAGCTCCGTCTCCGCATCTTCGGCAAACCGCTCGAGGTAGGGCCAGATATGAAACCGGGACATCCAGTGTCGGACGGTGTTGTCCTGAGCGTCCCGGAAAGGGATCCGGAGAATCCAGCCGTTATCCGTCCCGTGGATTCTTTCATGCTTCTGGTCGCAACTGGTGTTCCCGGCATCGGGGATCAGCCGGGTGAGGACGACGATCTTGGGCTGGACATCCACGCCGGTCAGGGCGATCTCCCGCTGGAGATAGCGCTCGAGGGCCCGGACCTGATCGAGGATGTAGATTACCTGGCCGCCGGTGTCCGGCTTGCCCAGGACGTTCTCCTGCCCGAACCAGCCGTGGGGAGAGACGATGGCGATCTTCGAGATGAGCGGGAGGGTCACCCGGGAGAGAAACCGCTCGAGCATGGCGTCGGTGGGCTCGTTGATCAGCTCGGTGAGCATCTCCATGTTCTTGATGATCCGGCCGACGGTGTGCCCCCAGCCCGGCTCGAACCCCATCCGCTTCAGCCCCCCTTCCACCTGCTTAAACGGGATTTCCGGCCCCATCTCCCCCAGCCATTCCAATGCTGCCTCCATCTCCTGGAGGCAGTGTTTGAAATCCGGGATCATCGACTCGTTAACCAGGAGCTGCTGGCCGTCAAACTTGTGGAGCTTGACGAACTCAAAGCTCTTCTTCTTCCAGGCCCGAGGGTTCTGGAAGATCTGAGCGCACATGTGGCGGCTTAGAAACCGGATGCCGTTGCCGACTTTCTTGGTGTCCCGGATGGATGGGGCAAAGTCGTAGAACGGCTGAAAATCCATGTGGAGGTGGGTCCCGATCTTCGGCTTGCCGGTGATGTGGCGGTCCTTGAGATCTAGATAGGTGGGGACGTCGATCTCCTCCATGTAATCGCCGTCATTGCGAACCTGGTAAAACCGGTACCGGGCGATGCCGTGACGGTGCATGATCACCGTGTGGGTGGGCTGGACGAAGAGCTCCTGAACCTTCCTCAAAAACCGGATCGTCCCCGAGCTCTGGCGGTAATCGGTGTCCTTGTCAAAAGCATCACAGAACTCCTCAAAGACCAGGATAATGTCGTTGCGGAGAAGAAACTTCTGGTCCCGGACGCTTAGGCTGGCGAGAAATTCCCGGAAATCCCGCTGCTCCTCTTCGGGAATGATCGACTCGAGCAGACCTTTCATGATAGCGCTCCCCTCTGTTGGGCGTTCAAATGGCGATGGGATTTATTCGAATTGGGCACGGATCGGATCGTAAAACGACGGGTCATCGGGAATGGCCCCCTCCATGGCACAGATCCGGCCGGCGAGCTCGGTTGCGGTCTCGAGGATTTGGGCGGACGGCCAGTCGGCCAGATAGCCGGCCGCCAGAATAGCGGTAAAGGCATCTCCGGCTCCGACGGTGTCAACCACCTCCAGGTCCCGGGCCGCCGCCGCGGCATAGCAGCCGTCCGGCGTATAGAGCCGGCTCCCCTCGGCCCCCATGGTCAGCGCCATCCGATGGAGGTGGTAGCGCTTCATGAGATGAGCGATGAATGCCTCGAGGTCCCCTTCGTGGCCGAGAAGCTGTTGGACCGTCGGCAGCTCATCGTGGCTGATCTTGAGGACATCGCAGTGGGCCATGGACTCGCGGACGACCCGCTCATTGTAGCAATTCGGCCGGAGGTTGACGTCGTAAAGGCAACAGGCCTCCGGGGACCGATCGGCCAGGAGTGTCTGAATGGCCTCACGCCCCGGCTGAGTCCGTTGGGCGAGTGATCCGTAATAGATCAAGCGAGCCGCCCCGACGGCCTCCCGGACGCCGGCCTCGGAGGTGATGTGATCGTAAGCGACGTTTTCGTGGATGTGGAAGTCAGCGTTGCCCGTCTCGTCAAGCCGGACCGTCACCTCACCGGTGGGACGGTCGGGGTCATTTTGGACCAACGAGTCGTCCATCCCCCGGGATCGGAGAAAGGACCGGATCTCAGCCCCGGCCGCATCGTCCCCGACCCGGCTGACAAACCGGGTCTCAAACCCCAGTGACTGGAGGTGAAAGGCAACATTGAAGGGAGCCCCGCCAATCCGGCGGTAGTCGGGAAAACGGTCAAACAAGATCTCGCCGATGGAAACAATCATGAATCGCCTGCCTTGTGTCGGAATTGAGTCTGTCGGGTTTTCGGACGCCGGCGGCACCGGAGTGATCCGGAGCCGCCGGAAAATGAGCTAAGAGCCGAGCCTTTCGCATAATTCAGTATATCGGATCTGGGACCAAAAATAAACACCATAGACACGGCGGTCCGACTTGACCGTGTTGTTGGGCGTAAATTATATGATTTTTTCAACAATTTTATAAACATGTGTGCCGGTCGATGCAGGCCAGCGACTACCGTCATCAGGGCTGATATCCTTTGCTCGTCGAATAGCTATTGCTATATTCGGTTTATAAACATTCAGATTCAATTTCGAAGGATTATAACTTCCTAACTTCTGACGCAATATTTTTTTTAGTGCTTTGCATTCCGTGAAATTTGTAGATATTGAATCTATATGAAGATATAACCACACTTCAAAACACGGATTGCTTATGGCTAAGAAATAATTTTTCTTTTTAGCCTCTTGACTAATTTCCGAAAGCTTTTTATCACCCCAACGATCGGTATCTACCATCAACCAGAGCTCATCATTTATTCCCATTTGGTATGCTTCCGAATAACTGTTCAATCTCTCGAGAATATATTCAGGAGCGGAACGATTATCCTCCGATGGAATAACAACAACCTGAGCTCTAATATTTTCAAAAATTTTGAAATATTGTTTTTCAGTTTTGTGCCCTTCAGTGGCAATTATAATCAATTTAGTATCTCTTAGATGTGAAATTTTTCGATTTAATGGCCTTGGTTTTCTCCTCGTTAATCCCATGGTTGCTCCAAAATTTGGAATCAGATCCAGCCGAGTCTTTCAATATCGCCTATGAAGGGTATAGCCCCAAAACGACCTTTTAAATAGCCATTCTTTATATCTAAATCCGATCTTATTTTAAAATCAGAAAGCGAGACAACATGAGACCCTCCATTTTTGTCTTTTTCCGCAAACCAAATTTCATCTCTTCTAAAATAATCCAGATCCAATAAATTTGATTCGTGTGTAACAAATATCAGTTGTCTATTATTTTTTTTGATATGCAAGTCAAGATACAATTCTATTAAAGTCTTTGAAAGATTAGGGTGAAGTCTCCTGTCTAGCTCATCAATTAAATATACTTTTTCACTTTCTAGTAAATCCGCGAATGCAGGGGCTAAATGGACTAATCGCTGGGTTCCTTCGGATTCCTCTTCAAACTTGAAATCAATAAAGTTTCCATGCGCATCTTTATGTTGCATTTTTAGTTTTATGAGGATTAATTTATCGTCATCTGTTTTTGAAATAGCATATTGTTTTTCACCATCAGAAACCAATATACCTTTATCATTATTTAAACCGTCTCTGATTTGTATTTCAAGATTTTCCGGCATATCAGGAAATTGTTTTTTGAAATCTAAATTTTCGACATCAGTTGAAACGTTTTCAATACCTGTATCCGCAATTTTTAAAAGCTGGCATAAAAACTTATTGAAATTTTTATCTTGCTTAGCTCGTAATTCCAAAGCAGAATATCTTGAATTGGGACTCAGAATTACAAGCGCATATTTAAACCAATGCATTACAGGATCAAGCTCATGAATGTTTCTGTTAAATGCTTCCGTTAGAAATAATTGATTTACTCTAGTTCCTTCCATTTCATAACTATATCTCATGTATTTATTTTTTGAAGCTTTCTTTACAAATGAAGGTCCAAATTCATACTTGTTTTTACCTGATTTAGTCGTTATTCTTTCAAACATCTTTTTGTAATATCTATTTTGCTTTACAAAAAGCCACTCTTCAAAAATTTTATGCTTGTCAACGGCAAAACCGTAGTCATAAATTTGATTGTCATAATGGAATATAAATTGAAATCTGCTTGGATTCCGCATAGCTTCAGAATTTAGCCTGAATGGTACGGTTGGAATTGTTTCGTCTCCCCTTGTACCATATAAAATGAAATCTCTTGCAAATTCAATAGAATTGATAAGGTTCGATTTTCCTGAAGCATTTGCTCCATAGATAGCGGCTATTTTGAGAATGTCAGCCTTTGGATTGAGTTTGTTGTTTCTATTTA
>CAYNGG010000302.1:0-5416 GCA_964396575.1 uncultured Desulfobacteraceae bacterium
CACTCAGTTGGCCAGGGATGTCATCCGGTCCCGTCCGCCGAAGGCCGTCACCACCTGGGCCACCACGTCGGACCAGCCCAGCGGCATGAAATGAATCCCTTGGGCCATCGGCCCCATCTCCCGGATCAGCCGCTCGGTGATCTCGATTGCCTTGGCTTTCCGGCCGGCCTTGTCCACGGCCGCCATCTCGTCGATGATCCAGTCGGGGACGGTGATGCCGGAGACGTTCCCGTTCATGAACCGGCCCATCCCGGCCGATTTGACCGTGACCACCCCGAGCTGGACCGGGACCCCGAAGCCCTCGACTTTTCGGGCGAACCGCTCGTAAATCCGGGGATCGTAAACCGCCTGGGTCTGGAAGAACCGGGCTCCGGCCTCGATCTTCTTTTCCATCTTCATCAACTGGAGGTCGAGGGGCTCGAAATTCGGGTTGACCACCGCGCCGAGGGCGAGATCGGTGGCCCGGGTGAGGGTGTGGTTTTCCATGTCCCGGCCTTCGTTCAAGCCCCTGGCCACCTTCAGGAGGTGGACGGAGTCGATGTCGAAGACGCTTTTGGCCGAGCGATGGTCTCCTAAGCTGGTGTAGTCGCCGGTGATGCAGAGGACGTTGTCGATCCCCAGGGAGCAGGCGCTCAGGATATCGGACTGGAGCGCGATCCGGTTCCGGTCCCGGCAGGTGACCTGGTAAACCGGGTCCACCCCATGCCGGCTCAGGAGCACCGCCGCGGCCAGGGAGCCCGCCCGCATCACCGCGCTCTGGTTGTCGGTGACGTTGATGGCGTGGACGTGGTCCTGGATTTCGAGGGCCTCCCGGACCAGGTCCGGCGGGGCCTCGGCATCGTCCCGGCGAAGACAGCCCTTGGCCGGGCCGACTTCGGAAGTGATGACATACTCGCCTTTGTCGAACCGATCGGTCAGCTTCATGATACCTTCCTCTCCTTGATATTGAGTCGTCTCGGCTTGGCCATCTTGCTGTAGTCCTTGGGCGCCATGTAACGCCGGAGCCGGTCGAGCTCCCCGAGGGCGGCCATCCGGTTGTAAATGAGGACCCAGGCGCAGTCCCGCTCGGCGTCCACCTCGCACTTGCCGTCCTGGGCGCCGCCGCAGGGGCCGTTCAAAAGGCCCTTGGCGCACTTGGTCACCGGGCAGATCCCGCCGGTTTCGTTTAAGATGCACTCGCCGCATTCCTGGCATTGCTCGAGGGCCAGCTCCCCCATGACCAGGGTGTCCATGTGCCCCACCGAGTCGAGTCCGGCCTTGATGGGTTTCAGGATGCCGTAATCGTCGATCACCTGACGGGCGATCTGGGTGGCGCCGCCACAGCCGAGGACCATCACCGCGTCCGCCTCGCGGAGGGCGTCCTGGTGCTCATCCAGAGCGGTCCTGGTCTTGCCCACGTAGCAGGTCCGCTCGGGAGTCACCTCCAACACCACCTGTTTGCCCCCGTCCCGGAGGGTCCGGCCCATCTCGGCCACCTGCTCAGTGCCGCCGGTCCCGCAGACCTTGGCGCACCCGTCACAGCCCACCACGACGACCCGGTCGTAGCCGGTCAGCGCCGCCATCACCTCGTCCATTGGTTTGGGTACCGTTCCGATCATTGTGTTCGTCTCCTTACTTGAGCTTAGCCCCGGAAATCCCCCCAGGGTACCGTTGTCCGTATCTTTCGATCCTTAGAGCGATAACCATGCCAGAAATGATTCGGCGAGCTCCATGAGTATTTAACAAGCAGGTTTTGTTTGACAAATTATCGATTTCGGCTCCAAAATCGACCGGTTCCGGAATTTACAGTTGTATCCGTTTTTTTATTTACAATTGTTCAGGGTTTACAGTAAATTGGCCGGCTGTAGCGTCGAGATGGAAGGACTAAAGCGATCGGCGCGGGGAGAATCGATGCTGGAAGAAACCCACGGCGGGTATTGGAAAACCATAATCGAGACGGTGGCTGACGGGCTGATGGTGGTGGACCTGGACGGGGTCATCGTGACCGTGAACCGGACCCTGGAGACCCTGCTCGGCTACGACCGAAGCGAGCTGGTCGGCCAGGGGTGCGGAATCCTGAACTGCGACACCTGCGGGGGTCCGCGGGCCCGGGGCCGGGGAAAGTACTGCTCGCTTTTCGCCCGGGGAAGCCTCCGGCGGCTCCGGTGCAGTATTCAGCGGAAGGACGGCACCATTGTCAACGTCCTGAAGAACGCTTCGGTGCTCACCGATGGGGCCGGCAACGTTATTGGCGGGGTGGAGACGCTCACGGACCTGACCGAGCTGCTCGACCGGGAGCAGACCATCTCGAGCCTCCGGCGGGCTTTGGATGAAAAGCGGGGGTTTCACGGGATGATCGGGGAGTCTCCGGCCATGCAGGCGATGTTCGACCTCATCGACAGCGCGGCCCAGTCGGATGCCCCGGTGGTGATCTACGGCGAAAGCGGCACCGGCAAGGAGCTGGTGGCCACGGCGATCCACCGGGCCGGTCCCCGGCTCGACGGACCGTTCATCAAGGTCAACTGCGCGGCGCTCAACGCCTCGCTGCTGGAAAGCGAGCTCTTCGGCCATGTCAAGGGCGCCTTTACCGGGGCTGACCGGAACCGGATCGGGCGTTTCGAGGCGGCATCGGGAGGAAGCCTCTTTCTGGACGAAATCGGGGACATGCCCCTGTCGGTTCAGGTTAAGCTCCTGCGGGTGCTCCAGGAAAAGGAGATCGAGCGGGTGGGCGACCACCGGCCGGTGGCCATTGACGCCCGGATCATCGCCGCCACCCACCGGGACCTGAAGGCGATGACGGATGACGGGGCGTTTCGCGAGGACCTCTATTACCGGGTGGGCGTCATCCCCGTGTATTTGCCCCCGCTTCGGGACCGGCCGGAAGATATTCCGCTGCTCATCAACTCCTTTATCGGCCGGCTGCGCCTCAAGACCGGCAAGCCCATCACCGGGATGGGAAACGACGCCTTTTCAACCCTTCAGGCTTACGACTGGCCCGGCAACGTCCGGGAGCTGATCAACGCCATTGAATATGCCTTTGTGCTCTGTCACAAGGGGCGGATCGAGCTCAAGCACCTGCCCCGGGGGATCACCGGCCGGATCTCGCGGCCGGTGGCGCCCATTCGTTCGGAGGCCCCGCTGGACGAACGGCGCCGGCTGCTTTCGGCCCTCGACGAGGCGAACGGGAACAAGGCCGAGGCGGCCCGAGCCATGGGCATCAGCCGGGTGACCCTGTACAAGCGTTTGAAGAAGCACGGCATAATAGTGGATCGGCGGGTAAAGGGCTAGGAGTCGGGGGGATTGGTTTCCAAAGCGGCCGCCGCGGTTTCCCGAGCATCGAAAAACGGGATGAGCCGGTTCAGGCGGATGAGCTCCAGGACGGTCCGCACCGGCTCCCGAACCTGGCAGAAGGCCACCCGGCCGCCCATTTCCTGAGCCTGTTTGTAGCAGGTGAGGAGAGCTCCGCAGCCGGAGCTGTCGATAAAGGACAGCCGGTTGAGATCGAAGACCACCCTGCCCCTCGCATCGATCAGCGGACTCATTGCATCCGTGAACGATTTCGCGTTGCCCGCGTCCAGGGTATCGATCAACGGCTCCACCACCGTCACCGACCCGATTCGGTCCGTGCCCATGTTCATGTCATCCCTCTCCCGTCTGACGGCGGAACACCAGCCGAACAGAGCTCCGGCCCTCCCGCTCGTCGTAGATGAATTCCACCGTGTCCACGCATTGGTCGATGAGAAACAGGCCCCGGTTCCCGTCGGATGGGCCGTCCGGTCCGTTTTCGGGGAGCAGGAAGGCTTCCGGCGGCGGCTGAAAGGGAGTGCCGGACCAGTCATGGAAGCTGAAAATCAGGGCTTCCGGCTCGCGGTGAGCCTCGATCCGGATGGATTCCTTGCCGTCGTCTCCGCCGTAGGCGTGCTCGATGATGTTCACCACCACCTCGTCGGCCGCCAGCACCGCCCGATCCACCGTCATGCCGTTCTCGAGATCAGGGACGCTTTCGCAGACCCGGCGGACAAACCGACGGACAACGGGCAGCTCCGACAAGCGGCTGGCGACGGTGATCGCTTCAACGGAATCATCGGCCATCTCAGGGGCATCTTTGTATGGGGACGTCATCGATGGTCACTCCCACACAGGTAAAGTCATCGGAAAAGCTCTCCCGGCCGATGAAATCCACCACCGCGGACCGGACTTCGCTGATCGTCCGCTCCGGGCCATCGGGAGCATGACGACCGACCGTCTCCAACAGCCGGGCCTCCCCAAAGACATGGCCATCCTCGTTCCGGGCGTCGGTGAGCCCGTCGGAGTAGAAGAAGAACATGTCGTTCGGCCCGAAAGGAACCTCGGTCTCCGCGTAGTCACTCACTTCAGGAAAGCCGATGGGCATGTTTCCGCCTTTAATAAAGGAGCAGTCATCGAGATCGGCATGGTAGTGGATCGTCCGGACGTGACCGCAATCGACGTAGGTGAGGGTCCGCCGGGCCAGATCAAACCGGGTGTAGCACAGTGTGATGAAGTTTTCCAGCTCATCCAGACGGTCGATCATGGCCATCTGGACGTAGGCCACGATCTCCGACGGCCGGGGGAAAAACCGGCCCCGCTGGAGCGGGGTCCGGGCCAGCTCGTAGAGAATCCTGAGAAACTGGTTTTTGGCGGCGGCTCCTAAAAGCGCCGCCGGGATGCCCTTGCCCATGACATCGCCCACCACGATGTCCAGGCACTGGTCGTTGACCCGGTAGAAGTCGTAGAAATCCCCATCGATCTTCCGGGAAGGGATGGTCAGACTGGCGATCCGGATGCCGTCCATGTTCCCGTCGAATTTGCCCAACAGGAGGGTCTGCTGAATCCGGGAGGCAATGTCGGTCTCGTGGGCCCGGGCCCGGGCCAGCTCGGCCTCCACCCGCCGAAGCCGGATGTTCTGGTCCCGTCCCTTGAGGGCAAGGTTTACCGCCGCCACCAGCTCATCGGGGTTGAGCGGCTTGATCAGGTAGTCGAACGCGCCGTACTTCATCGCCTCCACGGCGGCGGTGACGTCCTCGCTGGCGGTGATCATGATGGGCTGAAGGTCCGGGAAATGGGTATGGATGTGATCCAGGCAGGCCATCCCGTCCATTTCCGGCATCTGGAGGTCCAGCAGGACCGCTCCCACTGAATCGGTGAGCCGATCCACGGCCTGCCGCCCGTTTTCGGCGGCAATCACCTTAAAGCCTTGTTTTTCCAGCTTGTAGCAGAGAAAGGTCCGGGTGGTCCGGTTGTCCTCGGCCACCAGGACTATCGGGGGTTGTTCCGTCATGGTCTCCCCTGTTTAATTGCGGGCGAGACGCCCGCGCTCCCAGCGGTAAATCCGCGATCATCAATCAAAAATCTAAAATCCGTGTTTGGGCCATTCGTCTCGCCCGGCTCATCAAACCCCTCCCCCCGGCCCCCTCCC
>CAYNGG010000303.1:0-5375 GCA_964396575.1 uncultured Desulfobacteraceae bacterium
AAACTACGAAACGCCACCGGCAGCCCGCCTCATTAGCATCAATCCGATGATCAATACACAAAAACCGCCGCCCGGCGCCCGGAAAACCCCTTGACAGGTGGATTTTGGACATGGTAGGAAAAGCTGACTGAGCGCTCGTTCACAACGGATATCCGTTCTCCGACGGCCGCAATCCCTCACCCGAGGCAGCCACTCATGAAATCGCAACGGTCCAAGGAAATCCCGACTCAGATTAAAAATCCCGATCTCGTCCGGCGCCGTCGGCGTCAGATCGTGGATGCCGCCGTCCCTCTGTTCATCGAAAAAGGCTTTCACAAGACCACCACCCGCCAGATCGCCGGGGCGGCCGGCTTTTCCATCGGCAGCCTTTACGAATACGTGGCCTGCAAGGAGGACGTCCTTTATCTTGTCTGCGATGCCATCCACGCCGAGGTGGAGCGGGGCGTGGCCGATGCCCTCTCCCGGACCGGAGACGGTCCGGATGCCCTCGGCGAGGTGATCCGAGCGTACTTCACCGTCTGCCATCGGATGTGCGACCCCATTTTGCTCATCTACCAGGAGACCCGGTCCCTGCCGGCCCAGTGGCAAAACAAGATTTTGGAAAACGAGATCAACATCACCGGGATTTTTTTCAAGGTCCTCGTCCGGCTCACCAGCGCCGGGGTTTTGTCCCCCGCCGACGACCGGACTCTGGAGATGGCGGCCCACAACATCTCGGTCCTCGGCCACATGTGGACCTTCCGGCGGTGGTTTCTGGGGCGCCATTACAGCATTGACGAATATATTCGGCTTCAGACCGAGCTCATTCTCGGCAAAGCCTTGGGACCATTTAACCGATCCAACGCAAAGGAGTGAGGCATGAATGCGCCGGTAGCGGTTTACAACCCCACGCACCATATTCGGGTGGTCACGGCCACCTCTCTTTTCGACGGTCATGACGCCTCCATAAATATTATGCGACGGATTCTCCAGAGCAGCGGGGCCGAGGTCATCCACCTGGGCCACAACCGCTCCGTGGTGGAGATCGTCGATGCGGCCATCGCGGAAGACGCACAGGGGGTGGCCGTGTCGAGCTATCAGGGCGGGCACGTCGAGTTTTTCAAGTACATGGTCGATCTGTTCCGGGAGAAAGGAGTCGAGCACATCCGGGTTTTCGGCGGCGGCGGCGGCGTCATCGTCCCCCAGGAGATCCGGGAGCTGGAGGCCTACGGCGTCACCAAAATCTACTCCCCGGAATTCGGGGCCCGGGTGGGGCTCCAGGGGATCATCAACCACATGCTCGAACAGATGGATTTCGCCACCGTCCCCGACGACGGGATTGACCTGGCCGACCTATCTCCGGACAACAAGCCCCTGGTGGCCCAGTTTATTACCGCCGTGGAGCGGGCCAAGAGCCAGGATGACGGCCATTTGAAATCGATCCGCGAGCAGCTCGCCCGGCGGACGGGAGACCGGTCGGTCCCGGTGATCGGGATCACCGGGACCGGCGGCGCGGGCAAGTCGTCCCTGACCGACGAGCTGATCCTCCGGATGCTCCACGACCAGCCGGAAATCCGGATCGGGATTATCAGCGCGGACCCGTCCCGGCGGAAGACCGGCGGGGCGCTCCTCGGCGACCGAATCCGGATGAACGCCATCGACAACCCCCGGATTTATATGCGGTCGCTGGCCACCCGGCGGTCCCACACCGAAATCCCCGACGCCCTGGTGGAGGGGGTCGAGGTCCTCAAGGCCGCCGGCTACGACCTGATCATCGCCGAGACCGCCGGGATCGGCCAGGGCGACTCGCTGATTGTCGATTACGTGGACCTGTCGATTTACGTCATGACCGCCGAGTTCGGAGCCGCCTCTCAGCTCGAAAAGATCGACATGCTCGACTACGCCGACCTGGTGGTGGTGAACAAGTACGAAAAGCGGGGCGGCGAGGACGCCCTCCGGGATGTCCGGAAGCAGGTCCAGCGGAACCGAAACGCCTTTGACCGGTCCGCCGAGGAGATGCCGGTTTTCGGGACCATCGCATCGAAGTTCAACGACGACGGGGTGACCGCCCTCTACCACGCCCTCTTCGACGCGGTGGCCGAAAAGACCGGGGTCCGGTTCGAGTCCCGCCTTCCCCGTCCCGAGGGCCGCGCTTCCGGCTCGAAGACCATCATCATCCCGCCTGAGCGGACCCGGTATCTGGCCGAGATCGCCGAGACCGTCCGAGACTATCACGCCGAGACCGAGGCCCAGGCCGACGCCCTCCGCCAGGTCTGGCACCTGAAGGCGACCGCCGAGGCCCTCGGCGGGGATGAGGCCCTGTCAGGCGAGACCGACCAGCTCATCGCCCGGCTCAAGGCCGAGATCGAAAAATCCGAAGCGGATCTCCGGGCGGAGACCCGCAAGCTGGTGGATGAATGGGCGGCGGTCGCCGATCAGTATCGCGGCGAGGAGATCGTTTACACGGTCCGGGACCGGGAGATCCGGGTGCCGGCCGCCACCGAAACCCTGTCCCACCAGATGATCCCCAAGATCGCCCTGCCCCACTTCGACGACCCGGGCGAGCTCTACCGCTGGCTCCGGCGGGAAAACCTCCCCGGCCACTTCCCTTACACCGCCGGGGTTTTCCCCATAAAGCGGGTGGGCGAGGACCCGACCCGGATGTTCGCCGGCGAGGGCGACCCGGCCCGGACCAACCGGCGGTTCAAGCTCCTGTCGTCGGAATCCGATGCCAAGCGGCTGTCCACCGCCTTCGACTCGGTGACCCTCTACGGCTACGACCCCGATTCCCGGCCCGACATCTACGGCAAGGTGGGGACCTCCGGGGTGAGCGTCTGCACCCTTGACGACGTCAAGGTCCTCTACGGTGGTTTCGAGCTCTACTCGCCGACCACCTCCGTTTCGATGACCATCAACGGCCCGGCCCCGATCATGCTGGCGATGTTCTTCAACACCGCCATCGACCAGCGGGTCGAAGCCTTCAAGGCCGAGGCGGGTCGGGACCCGTCCCCGGAAGAGTATGACGAGATCCGGGATAAGGTCCTTCAGAACGTCCGGGGGACCGTCCAGGCCGATATCCTCAAGGAAGACCAGGGGCAGAACACCTGCATCTTCTCCATCGAGTTCGCTCTGAAGATGATGGGGGACATCCAGGAGTTCTTCATGGCCAACAACGTCCGGAATTTCTACTCGGTTTCGATTTCCGGGTACCACATCGCCGAGGCCGGGGCCAACCCGATCACTCAGCTCGCCCTGACCCTGTCCAACGGGTTTACCTACGTCGAGTATTACCTTTCCCGGGGGATGGACCTTGACCATTTTGGCCCGAACCTCTCCTTTTTCTTTTCCAACGGGATGGACCCGGAGTACACGGTGATCGGCCGGGTGGCCCGGCGGATCTGGTCCATCGCCATGCGCGAGAGGTACGGGGCCTCGCCGCGATCTCGGATGCTCAAGTACCACATCCAGACTTCGGGCCGGTCGCTCCACAGCCAGGATATCCAGTTCAACGATATCCGGACGACGCTCCAGGCTTTGTGCGCCATCTACGACAACTGCAACAGCCTCCACACCAACGCCTTTGACGAGGCCATCACGACCCCCAGCGGGGAGTCGGTCCGCCGGGCTCTGGCCATCCAGCTCATCATCAACCGGGAGTGGGGTCTGGCCAGGAACGAAAACCCGCTCCAGGGGTCCTTTATCTTGGAGCAGCTCACGGACCTGGTGGAAGAGGCGGTTCTCGTGGAGTTCGACCGGATCACCGAGCGGGGCGGGGTTTTGGGCGCCATGGAGACCGGGTATCAGCGGGGCAAGATCCAGGAGGAGTCGATCCACTACGAGATGCGAAAGCACACCGGCGACCTGCCCATCGTGGGCGTCAACACCTTCCGGGACCCGGACGCCGACGACGACGAGCTGACCGAGGTGGCCGTCGAGCTTTCCCGGGCCACCGAGCCGGAAAAGCAGTCCCAGCTCCGCCGGCTCGAGGATTTCCAGGAGCGGCACGCGGACGAAGCTCCCGAGGCATTGGCTCGCCTCCAGAAAGTGGCTCTCTCGGGCGAGAACCTCTTTGCCGAGCTGATGGAGACGGTCAAAACGTGCAGCCTCGGCCAGATCACCCAGGCTCTCTACGACGTGGGCGGCAAGTATCGGCGGAACATGTAGCGGGGCATCGCCGGGATTCCGGCGGCCCGTTTAACCCGAATCGGAACACATGAGGTGAATCCAGTGAGAGAAGCAGTCATCGTCAGCGCCGTCCGGACCCCGCTGGGGAGCTTCGGCGGCAGCATCAGCCAGATCGGAGCCACCGACCTGGGCGGCCGGGTCATCCGGGCGGCCGTGGACCGGGCCGGGATCGCTCCGGACGCGGTCAATGAGGTGATCATGGGCCAGGTTTTGCCCTGCGGCTACGGCCAGAACCCGGCCAAGCAGGCGGCGGTGAAGGCCGAGCTGCCCTGGGCGGCCGAGTGCATCACCGTCAACAAGGTCTGCGGCTCATCCCTGAAATCGGTCATGCTCGCGGCCCAGGCGATCCAGACCGGCGACGCCGAGGTCGTGGTGGCCGGCGGGATGGAAAGCATGTCCGGAGCCCCCTACTTTCTGGAAAAGGCCCGGTACGGCTACCGGATGGGGCCCGGCGCGATCCAGGACCACATGGTATTCGACGGCCTCTGGGACCACGTCAACGACTTTCACATGGGGATGTCCAACGAGCTGTGCTCCGAACGCTACGACGTGAGCCGGGAGGATCAGGACCGCTACGCGGCCGAGTCCTACCGCCGGGCCATGGCGGCCATCGCCGAAAACCGGTTCCAGGAGGAGATCCTGCCCATCGAGATTCCCCAGAAAAAGGGCGGCGTCAAAATTTTTGACGTGGACGAATGCCCCCGGCCCACCGATTACGAGATCCTCGCCAAGATGCCTCCGGCCTTTAAATCGGGCGGGCGGGGGACCGCCGGCAACGCTTCCATCATCAGCGACGGGGCCGCCGCCGTGGTGGTCATGGCCCGGGAGACGGCCGAGCGGCTCGGCTGTGAGATCCTCGCGACCATCGGGGCCCAGGCATCCTACGGGATCGACATGCGCTATGTCCTGGTGGCCCCCATCTGGGCGGTCCCCAAATGTTTGGACAAGGGGGGGATCTCCATCGATAAGGTCGATCTTTTCGAGATCAACGAGGCCTTTTCCGGCTCCACGGTGGCCATCTTGAAGGAGCTGTCCCTGGACCCGGAGCGGGTCAACGTCAACGGCGGGTCAGTGGCTATGGGGCATCCCATCGGGGCCTCGGGCTGCCGGGTTCTGGTCACCCTCATCCACGAAATGATTCGCCGGGAGAAAACAACCGGCCTGGCGTCACTCTGCCTCGGCGGCGGCGAGGCGGTGGCCATGGTCGTCAA
>CAYNGG010000304.1:0-5315 GCA_964396575.1 uncultured Desulfobacteraceae bacterium
GGGCGGCGCGGGCGGCTTCGGGGGCCAGGCCCCGCCAAAAGGCGGTCTGCGGGCCGGTAAGGTTTTCGCGATGCGGGCGGACGGCAACCGAAATCGACCCCCGCCATTCCCGGAGCAGACCCCAGGGGCTCAGGGCGGCGGTGTGGCGGGTCTCCGGGCCGGCAAGAACCCCGGCGGCGGTCAGCCGCTCGACCGCCGATTCGGCAATCTCCGCCAGGGGCGGCGGCGGACCCTCGGGTCCCGGATGAGCTTCGAGCACGGTTTCCCGAAGGCGGTCGGCCAGCGGCGGCGGCTGGCGATAGGGCGACAGCGCCGCTTCCGGAAACAGGTCCAAGGGGGCGTCCACCTCGTCGGGAGCGGGCAGGGGCTGATGGGCCTCGATGTTCTTTCGGAAGACCTCCACCCACCGGTTCTGGACCGCGCCGGCCGGGTCGATGATGGACCGGAGCGGAATCAGGGGGGTGTAACGGGACAGCTCCCGCCGTTCAGCCTCCGAAAACCGGTTCAGGAGATCCGCGAACCGCCCTCCGATGGCGGCGGATTCGCAGAGCAGCGACCGGAAAACCGGGTCATCCGAACCGGTCTCATCGATCCAGGCCGCCACCCTCCCGGCGGGGAGCACCTGGATGACCCGGATCAGGTGTTTCCGCAGGAACTGGTCGAAAGGATGGGACCGGAGATAATCGATCCAGACGCTGAAGGGAGCCGGGGACTCTGGGACCGTGGCAAAATACCCGGTGGCCCCCACCGTCTCCTCCCGCTCGAGGATGTAGGCCATGGTCGGCGGCGAGTTATCCGGCATGGTCATCCCCCGCCGGCGGCTCGGTTTCATCGGCTTCATCGTCCTCGTCAGCCGGAGGCTTTCCGAAGACGCGGGCTCCCACGATGCTGATCTCGTAGAGGAGCATCAGGGGAAAGGCCATCATCACCTGGGTGACCACGTCGGGCGGGGTGAGGATGGCCGAGCCCACGAAGAAGAGCAAGAGGGCGTATTTCCGGTTTTTCTTGAGAAAGGGGACGGTGACGATCCCGAGCCGGGCCATGAAGGTGATCACCAGGGGGAGCTCGAAGACCAGGCCGAAGGCCAGCAGGAGCTTGCTGGCAAAGCCCAGGTATTCCTTCATGGAAGGCAGGGCCCGGAGATGGTCCCCGGCAAACCCGAGAAAGAACTTGAACCCGTAAGGAAAGACGATGAAATAGCCGAAGAGGGCGCCGCCCACGAAAAAGATCGAGGACAGAAAGACGATGGGCAGAAGCATCCGGCGCTCGGATCGGTAGAGGCCGGGGGCCACGAACATCCAGAACTGATAGAAGATCACCGGAGCCGCCAGTCCGATCCCCGCCAGCAAGGCCACTTTCAGGTAGGTGAAAAATGCCTCGGGAAGGCCGGTGAAAATCAGGGTGTCGTCCTCCCCCATCACCCGGATCAGCGGCGCGGTGAGGACTTCGAAGAGCCGTTCCTTGAAGAAATAACAGATGACAAAGCCGACCGCCACGGCGATAAAGACGTTGATCAGCCGGGTCCGGAGCTCCTCGAGATGGGCGGTAAAGGGGAGCTTGTCTTCTTCATTCAGCATGGCCGGCCCCTTTGTCCCGTTCCGCCTCGGTTGATTCCGACGGCTCGGCCGACTCAGCCGCGCCCGGCGCATCCTTTTCGGCCGTCGGCTTCTGGGCCAGGGTCTCGGACCCGGCCTCGGCCTCGGTCGGCCCGGTGGCCCGGTCCACCTTCTGGCTGACCCGGTCGACGTTCATGTCGTCAAAGGCTTTTTTCACCTGGGAAAGCTCGTTGTCGATCTCCATGGTCTCCTTGAAGTCGTTGGTGGCCCGCTTGAACTCGCCCATGGCCCGGCCCAGGGATTTGGCCAGATCGGGGAGTTTTTTCGGGCCGATGACGATCAGCGCGACGGCCAGGATCAAAAGCACTTCGGGCATGCCCATGCCAAACATATTTCGGACTCCTGTAAGAGTGGATGGCGGCGGGGAGCGGCACGGTCGCTTTCGAGCGGAGCCCCCGGCTCCCCATCCGCTAAGATTGGGGCTTGAGCACCAGAAAAAACAGCTCGCCCCGGTGATTCATGTGGCCGGCGGCCAGCTCGGCATAAGGGCCGTGACCCCAGAAGAGATCGGCCCGGCCCGGCCCGGTGATGGCTCCGCCGGTGTCCTGAGTGAGGACGAACCGGCTAAAATCGGTCCACTTCCGGATCTCGCCGGCGTCATCGACCACCGGCTTTTCGGCCTGGACAAAAGCCAGGGCCGGCATCGGGAAAACCTTCCGGTCCACCGCCAGGGACCGGCCGGGGGTCAGTGGCACGTTCAGGGCGCCCCGGGGGCCGTCCGGCTTGAGGCTGAAAAAGACGTAGCTCGGGTTGTGGTAGAGAATCCGGTCCACCTCTTCGGGGTGAGCCCGGAGATAAGCCTTGAGGCGCTGCATCGACATCTCCGATTTGGGGATCTTCCCCTCGTCGATAAGCAGCCGGCCGATGCTCCGGTAGGGGCGGCCGTTCTGAGCGGTGTACCCGACGTTTAATATCTCCCCGTCCGTCAAGGCGATCTTTCCCGAGCCCTGGATCTGAAGAAAAAAGAGGTCGATCCGGTCGTCCACCCAGGCAAGGGGCTCGGCCCGGCTCCGGAGCGCCCCGGTTTCCTCGATGGCCTCCCGGTCGAAATAGGGGACAAAGGTCTTTCCCGAGACCCGGCCGGTGATCTTCTCCCCGTCGTACTTCTGGGAAAACCGGGACAGGTCCACTACCGCCAGGTCCTCGGGCCGGCCGTAAACCGGATATTGAAAGACCGGCGTCGGGGTTCGGCTCCCGGTCAGCAGCGGCTCGTAATAGCCGGTGAACAGGACCTTCCCGGTCTCCGGGTGTCCCGAGGAACGATAGATCCGGTAATGCTCGCGGATGAACCGGGAAAGGGCCTTGGAATCGGGGTCGGTCGTGAGGAATCCGAGAAACCGGGTCAGGGACCGGGATAGATGGGCCGCCGGATAAACATCCTCGCCAAACGAGAAAGGCCGATCCGCCGGAACCCGTTCCAGGTAGTCGAGGCTCCGCAGAACCGCCTCACGGAGTCCTCCAAGCGGAAGGTCGTCGGCGAACCGGGGATGGTTTCGGGGGGCCACCGGGGTGAGCGCCGGGCCGTCTTTAGCGGGACCGGCGCACCCGCTCAGCAGGAGCACGACGGAAATGATCAGGACCGCGACCGACCGCATCACGAGCCCGCCTCACCGACGGGGCCGGGCCGGACATAGCGCCCGCTCTTGCCGCCCGATTTTTCCAGCAGCTCGATCCCCGAGATGGTCATCCCCCGGTCGTAGGACTTGCACATGTCGTAGATGGTCAGAGCGGCCACCGACACGGCGGTCAGAGCCTCCATCTCCACCCCGGTCCGGCCGGTCATCCGGACGGTGGCCCGGATGTCGATGGCATGGCCGGCCCCGTCCGGCTCGAAGTCCACCTGAGCGTGGGTGATGGCCAATGGATGGCACATGGGGATCAGGTCGGCGGTCCGCTTGGCCGCCATGATCCCGGCGATCCGGGCCGTCTCCAGGACATTGCCCTTCCGGACCGCGTGAGACTGAATCCGCTCGAAGGTCTCGGGGCTCATGGAGATCCGCCCGCCCGCCACCGCCACCCGGAGCGAATCGGGCTTCTGGGAGACGTCAACCATCCGGACCCGGCCTTCGGCGTCGATATGGGTGAAATCGGTCATGGCCGCTTCGGCCTCCTTATTCGACGAAGTATTCGGTTTTGGCCGTCACCGTCGCCTTGATGGCGTCGAGAGTCTCCTGGAGAACCGGGATCACATTGTCCCGGATGTCGCCGGCCACCGCCAGGATCATGACGTCATCGCCGACAACCAGGTCCCGACCCTCGGCAATCTCCACCAGAATCTCGACGATCCCGGGGCGGGCCTTCTGATCGGCGATGATCTCAGCAAGCCGGGCGTGGTCCACCGCCACCCGCAAGCCGGTGACCTTACGGCCGTCCCGGGAAGTCTCCCGGACCACGCCGTTGTGATACAGCACCATGCCGACCCGGCCAAAGTCCGGGTGGCGACGGATGGCCGTCATCAGGTCCGTGATCTTCATGATACCTCCTCCGCCGCGGCGGTCGTCTCGAGGACGGCTTCGGCACGGGCCAGATCCTCGGGGGTGTTGATATTGAAAAAGGAGATCAGGTCCGGATCCACCTCCCGCAGCCGCTGTTCGGACACCGTCCGAAGCCGGACCTTCCGGAAAATCCGCCGGATCTGAAAGCGCCCGGCGGCAATGCCCCGAGCCATGGGTTGCAGGCACCGCCGGGAGTAGATCGCACAGAGCGGCTCGAACCCCGCCGCCGTTTGAGGCACCACCACGTCGGTCTCCGGGGTCAGGCGGTCGAGAATGGTTTCCACCACCGCCCCCGTAAGAAACGGGGTGTCACACGCCATGACAAAGGCGTGTTCGGTGGGAGCACAGAAAAGCCCCGCGTGGATTCCCGTCAGAGAGCTGCGCACCGGAAAGAGATCGGCGGTCAGGGTGCAATCCCATTCGAGATAGGCCACCGGGTCGTTGGTCACGATGATGACGGCCTCGAACCGCCCGGCGCACAGGTCCATCAGCCGATCCAGAATGCGGCGGCCGCCCACCTCGAGAAACGCTTTGTTGATGCCGCCGAAACGGGTGTTCAACCCGCCGGCCAGAATGACGGCGGTACAGGGTAAGGTCATCCAGGGTGCCTCGTGAAAGGGTCTGGCGGAACCGTCCGCAATCCGCTATAATAGGAGAAAGGCAGGGGGAAATCAAGATAAATCCAAACCGGAGGATCACCATGGGCGCGGCGGATCACAAGGCGACGGCAAAGCAACAGGTGACGGTAGCCATCATCACCCTATCATCGACCCGACGCCGGGAAGACGACGAAAGCGGCGGATGGATGGCGGCCGAGGCGGAGCGATTGGGCCATGACGTGATCGACCACCGGGTGGTGACCGACGAAACCGGGGCCATTCTCGAAGCGGTCCAGACCGTCATCCGGGAGCACCGCCCCCAGATTCTGCTGATGAACGGCGGGACCGGGATCAGCCCCCGGGACGTCACGGTCGAGACGGTCACCCCCCTTTTCGGGAAGACCCTGACCGCCTTCTCCGCCCTCTTCGCCCAGCTCAGTTTCGACGAGATCGGCTCGCCGGCGATCCTTTCCCGAGCCGCCGCCGGGGTCATCGACACCACGGCCGTCTTCTGCCTGCCGGGGAGCCTGAAAGCCTGTCAGCTCGCCTGCGAGTCCCTCATCTTTCCGGAGATGGGACATCTGGCCAAGCACCTGGCCGAAGTG
>CAYNGG010000305.1:0-5303 GCA_964396575.1 uncultured Desulfobacteraceae bacterium
CCGCCTGCCCCGCCTGATCCCGGCCCTGGCGGCGGCCGGACTCCTGATCGCCCTGGGCTGGATCGGCCTGACCGCCTACGGCCCCGACCCGAACCCGCCCTTTTACAACACGGCGGTCGGTCCGGACGACCGGATGATTCTCCGGGACTACGAGGTCATCCGGAACCTTGACCTCTTGCGGGAAATGGAGACGGTCCGGAAGCTGGTCCAGCATGTGGACCACGCCGGCACCGACCCGCGGTCATCGGGAGCGGATGAAACCATCGGACGAGGTGATATAGGCCATGAGTGGTGGGTCTAAAGTCTTCGTTGTCGCCCTGATATTGATCGTCGTCAGTGGCGCGACCGCCTTCGGGGGGGATTTCCGGACCGTTCAACGGAGCGGATCGGATTCCGCCCAGGAACGCTGGCGGCGGCTCCCGCCCGAAGAACGACAGCGGCTCAGACGGAACTACCGCCAGTGGCGGTCGATGCCCCCTGAGCGCCAGGATGAGCTCCGGAACCGGATGGAGCAGCTTCAGCGGATGTCGCCGGATGACCGGGCGCTTTTTCAACGCCGGTTTGAACAATGGCAGCGGCTCAGCCCGGAGGAGCGCCGGGAGATCACCGACCGGATGAACCGGTGGGAATCGCTGCCCCAGTCGGAACGGGATCGAATCCGCCGACGGTTCCGGCAATGAGCCGAAGCCGACGGAGTAATCCAGGAACCTCTTACTTTTGGAGGATATCATGAAAAAGACAATCGCTATTTTCGTCGCCGTCTGCCTGACCCTGGCCCTCGCCGCGCCGGCCGCCTGGGCCGGCCCCAAGCAGCGCCATCGCTGGGAGGGGGTCGCCATCGGCATGGGGGCCGCCATTCTCGGCGGAGCCCTCATCAACGCTCACCGATATCCGCCCGCCTGCAATCGTGGCGGTTCCACGGTGATCATCCGCGGAGAGACGCGGATCGATCCCCCGCCCCGGTACCCCGTCCGCCGGCATCAACGCCTGGGGCACTGGGAAACCCGCCGGGTCTGGGTTTCCCCCGCCTATGAACGGGTCTGGAACCCCGGCCATTATGATCGGGGTCACCGTTGGGTTCCGGGCGGCTGGATCGAGGTGGTCAAGGAGCCCGGCTACTGGAAAGAAGAGCGAATCTGGGTGAGCAACCGATGACCGGCCCGAATTCGACACCCCGCGCCCGGAGTCTCCTCCGGGCGCGATTCACCTTGCCGGCCCTTCTGCTCCTCCTCGCCGCTCTCCTGCTGACCGGGTGCAGCGGCGGCACCGATGCCGACGTGGTCATCAGGGACTGCGATGACGAGTGCTATTACGATGCCACGGTGAGCGGGACCGCCTACTTTCCCTACTATGAAGGGGGCGAGCCGATTTACTACGACGACGCCAACGAGGAGATCCTCGTCGAGCTCAGAGACGAATCCGGTTACATCGTCAGCGACACCGTCACCGGCCCGTCCGGATATTTCCGGTTCGACGACCTGCCGGCCGGCTGGTATTACCTCACCGCCGCCGTCGAAGTTTATGATCCCGATTACGACCTCTGGGACATCTACTATGCCGAGCAGTCGGACTTTTACGTGGATGGCGGGGAATGGGTTTCGGAGCGGAACCTTTTTCTCGAATACAGCTACTCCGAGCGTTGACTTCGGGCGGCGCTTCCGGGTAAGGTGGCCTTCGGGATCTTGACCGTTTTCGGATGTCCACCCTTTCACGCGGAGCGCGCCGATGACCGATCATTTCTGGGGCCGGGAAACCCACCCCCCGCTCATCCTGGTGGCGGATGACAACCCGTCCCGCCTCCAGTCCCTCACCGGCATGGTCACCCCCCACGAGGCGGGGGACTGGCGGATCGCCACGGCCATGAACGGCCGGCGGACTCTGGACAAGCTCCGGGAGCTCCGCCCGGATCTCCTGATCGCCGACGGGGCTCTGCCCGGCCTCGATGATCCGGATGTCTGGACCACCACCCGCCACCTGGCCGAAACCGACGGCTTTTCCATCCTCATCATCCGGGACGAGCTCCCGAGCCATGATTTCTTCGAGCGGTTTTCCGGCCGGGCCGTGGACCTCATCGCCAAACCGGTCCACAAGCGGGATCTGCTGGCCCGATGCAGGCTCCACCTCTCCCTGAAATACCACAAGACCTGCCTGGCTCACTGCCAGGAGCAGCTCGAGATGGAAGTCGGGGACCGAATCCGCCTGGCCTCGGAAAACGCCGACCTGACCGCCCAAATCACCGAGCAGACGGAAACCATCCGCCGGATGGCCACCACCGACCCCCTCACCGGCATCCACAATTACCGCGCCATCATGGACCACCTGGCCAAGAAGATCGCCGAGGCCAAGCGGTATCGCCACAGCCTCACCGTGATCCTCATGGACATCGACCACCTCAAGGACATCAACGCCGAGCACGGCCATCCCGTCGGGGATTATGTCCTCACCGAGGTCGCCGAGCTGATCCGGTTGCAGGTCCGGGAGGTGGACCTGGTCTCCCGGTACAGCAGTCAGGAGTTTCTCATCGTCCTCCCGCACACCCCCATTGAAGGGGGCTACAAGACCGCGCTCCGAATCCGGGATGCGGTTGAAGACCATCCCTGGTCGCCGCCGGGGCTCTCGGTCACCATCAGCGGCGGGGTGAGCACCCTGAGCGGGGACATCAGCGAGCCGCGGATCAAGGCTGAAACCCTCCTCTACCGGCTGATCAAGCAGGCCGACGATCTCCTTTACCGGGCCAAGGCATCCGGCCGGAACCGGGTGGAGCGGGATTGACCCGTCACCAGGGCTTGAGCGGGCCATGACCGAAAATCCTGACCGGTTGCCGATCCTCGATCGAGCCTCCCCGGCCGTCCCGCTGACCTGCCTGGCGGGAGGGCTGATTCTGACCCTCGCCGTGACCTGGACCGCCCGGGAGGCCCTGGGGCCCCTCTGCTGGGTCCTGGCCGCCGTCGCCGGTGCTTTGCTCTTGGCCGGCGTTTTCATCCATCGGCGGATGTCGATGGAGACGGACGCGGCGCGGATCGCGGAAGGGGAGCGCCGGCTTCGGCGGGTCGAAGCGGACATCCGGCGACGAGCCCGGCGCCTGGACCGGCGTCAGGAAGCCCTTTACAAGGAAACCCTCGGCCGGATCGACCTCACCGGCGGCGAAGCGGCGGACCCGCCGCCCGACCCGATCCGTTCCGACGAAGCGGTCCACGAGATCCTCGAACGGCGGACCGAAGCACTATTCGAAAAGATCCGGAAGGGCCATTACAATCCCGGCGGCCGGTTCGATGGGGCCGGCCTGACCGCCGACCTGACCGACCTGATCGCCGAGGTGGCCCGGATCTACAACCCCGATTCCGAATCCCCGCTCCTGGAAACCTCCATCGAAAACCTGCTCCGGTCCATCAACCGGATCTCCCTCAAGCTCCTGGTCCTCCTGGACGAGCTTCCCCTGGACATCAAGTCCTACAACCTCAAGCGGACCCACGAGACCATCCAGACCGGGGTCCGGGCATACGGGTTCTATCGCCAGGCCCAGCCCTTTCTCCCCTATCTCCGGCCGGTCTATTACATGGGCCGGTTCACCCTCGGAGCCACTCCGGCCACGCTCGGGGTCGGCTGGGCGGTGAGCGAGCTGTTGAGCCAGGGGACCAAACGACTGTCGGTCCACCTGAGCCATCGTTACGCCATCGGCCTGCTCCACGACATCGTCTTCGTCATCGGCAACGAGGCGGCCGAGGTCTTCGGCGGGAACTACCGCCACCGGGACCCCCATTGGGTTTACGGGGCGGCCCTTGCCGATCTGATGCCTCATCTTCCGGAAACCCACGGTCTCCTCGCCGACGCCCTCCGGGAGACCGCCGCCCTGGCCCTCCGGAGCGAATACGACCGGATCGTTTTGCTCCGCTGCCTGGCCGACGGCAAGGCCCCGAGGCAGGGGGGCGGTTCCACGCCAGGGCGTGGGTTGCTGAACGACGCGGCCCGGGCCGAGGTGGCCGGACGGCTGGAGCAGTTTTTCCGGCGCCACCCCGAAGCCGCTGATCCGGCTGAACGGAAATGGAAGGGGGCGGCCGAGGACCGCCTCGGGATGAAGATCCGGACCCGACCGGTTCGGACCGGACATCCGGCCGGTGATCGGGCTGTCGCGGCGCTCCAGTCCCTGGCCGGGTATCTAACCGGTTTCAAATCGACTCCCCCGTCAGGTCTCCCGGCACTCCTGGCTGAGACCGAAACGGCCCGGCAGCTCGACCCGACGATTCAAGCGGAGGTTCTGGCCGATCTCGAGGCCGCACCGCCGCCAACATTCGACCCGCCCGCACTCGAGCCGGATGATCCGCTGGTCGAGACCCTCCTGGCGGACCTCGCGAATCTCGCCGCCGAAGTTCCCCCCCGGACGGCTCCGGACCGGGAGGCGGTCCGGTCCGCGGCGATTTATTTCCGGCAAAAAGACCCGTCGGGCGTAAGTAAACGGATGGACCGCCGGGCCGTGGCCGTCCTCGCCGGGGATCTCGATCCGGATTCCCCGGTCAAAAAGGTCTCGCCCGAGGCCGCCTGGGTGTTGTTGGGCGCGCTCGATGCCGACGAAACGCCCCGGTTTATTTATCGGTCCGTGTCTCCTGACGGCGGCGACGGGAGCTCGATCCACTTTCCGCCCTATTTCGAGCCCTACCTGATGGGGACCGACCGCCGCCTGATCCTCGTCGCCCGGATCACCACCGACCCGGAGATCCCGGCCCGGACCCTCTGGACCGCCGGGCCGGATGATCCCGCCCCGGAGCTATCAGAAAGCCGGGGCCGGGCGGTCCTGACCGGGGGGACCTGGCACTGGGATCGGGCCGCCGAGCGACCGGATCACCCGGCGATTGTTATCCGAGGCCCCGCCCTGAACCGGGCTTTCCGGCGGGGCTCGGCCTTTAACCCCCTCAGACGGCGCCTCGATGGCGGGGATGATCCGCCCCCCAAAGACCCGGGGAACCCGGAAGAGACTTGATTTTTCAACAATGGTGGAGTAGGGATGGGGTGACCGACGGACATGATCGAGATCGATTTGACGGAACCCTAACCGGCCCCTAACCCGATGCTCACACAACCGGCGTAAAGACCGGAGCAGGCTGTCCGCCGGCATGGCGGCCGATATTCACGGGAGACCAGGAGAGCTCAGCGACCATGGCGTCCATCCGAGTGGAAGGGGTTTACAAACGATTCGGCGATGTAACGGTGATCAACGGAGTCGATCTCGGGATCGACGACGGGGAGCTGGTGGTCTTCGTCGGCCCGTCTGGATGCGGCAAGACCACCCTGCTCCGGCTCATTTCGGG
>CAYNGG010000306.1:0-2677 GCA_964396575.1 uncultured Desulfobacteraceae bacterium
GGACGTCGATCTCGACGGCATCCGATGGACCGGAACCGTAAACCCGGCGACGCCCCTGGCGTTCCGGGTCCGGTACAACGTCCATGGGCACGGCCGTTATGTCTATCGGGGACCGGGGGCCGATCGGGCCGGACACCTCGAGCTGACGGTCCGGATGCCGGGTTTGACCGCTGACGCCGTTCCGGCCGATGGCCTTCAGCCCACGGGCTCGGCCCCGGACCGCCTGACCTGGGACCTGGACCAGCTCATCACCGACCGCCCGATCACCGTGGTCCTGCCCGATGCCACCAGCCCGGTGGGACGGGCAATCCGGTTTCTCCGCCTGGCCGGACTGGCGGTCTTCCTCTTTGGACTGGGATTCATCTATTTAAACGACCTCCGGGACCCGGGACGTTTGGCGGGCTACCGTTGGGGACACTTTCTCCTCCTTGCCGCCAATTACGCGCTTTTCTTTTTGATTTTCACCGCCCTCCACCTGGGCCAGGGGATGGCGGCCCTCCCCGCTCTGGCCGTAGCCGGTGTTTTGTCGCTCCCCCTGTTGATCGTCCATGTGGCTCGATCCTGGGATTTGCGGTTCGCCCTGACCAACGTCCTGCCCCTGGCCGCCGTCACCCTGATGGTCGTGATTGCCGGCGTTTACGGCGGCGGATACCGGCCCGCCCTTTTTGTCGTGTTGATTGTCGCCGCGGTCGCCTTTTTGACCTTCACCTATCGGCACTGGGCCGACAACCGCCGATCCCACCGGGAGGCCCGAGTCCGTCGGGCGGAAGCCGACCGGCGGGCCGTTGCCGAGCGGGAAGGGGCCGAACGGGAGCAAAACCGGCGGTCGGCCTGGCGCAAGGCCCTCATTCAGAAGGCCCGGAAGGCCGTCGAGTCCGCCGAGACGCTCCGCCGGACCGCTCAGCGCCAGGTCCGGGCAACCCACCTCCGCCTCGAAGGGTCGCTCCACCCGGAGGATGCCTCCCTGATTGACGCCGTGGAGTACGCCCTGGAGCCGCTGGCGATCTGGGTGAAATCAGGCGATGGCCACGCCGGAAACGCCCTGGCATCCCTGGAGACCTGCCCGGACGAGCGGCTCGAATCCAGCAGCATCGCCGTTCAGGACGAGGCCGACGCGCTGGCCGCCCGGCTCCGGGAGGGCCTCTCCCGTCTGGAAACCGCCGTCTCCGCGCTCCAGGCCGCTCAAGACCGCCGCCAGACCGACGCCCTGGCCCAGGGCGGGCATGTCTGCTGCCCGGCCTGCGGCACCCCCGCCCCGCCACGGGCCGAGTACTGCTTTCACTGCGGCGTGCCGACCCCGCTCGGGATCACCTGCGAATACTGCGGCGAGACCCGCCTCTTTCCCCGCCATCTGGTCCCGGACCCGGAGATGACGATCCTCCATTGCATGGGCTGCGGCGCGCCGTTGAACGAATAACCGAACGGTAGTCTGCCCGGCCGTCGGCGATGTCCAAATAGGCCGGCCCGGCCCGCCGGCCGAAGAGGGTGAAAAAAACGGTGATCAGCTTCGGGCAAGCGAAAAAGGCCGGCGCCAGACGGCTCACCAGAGCCAGGTCCCGGAGCAGGGTCCGCCGAAGAAGGCCGGTATATTCGCTCAGATGGGCCGGACCCCGGGACAGGGCATCCTCGATAACCCCGGCCGCCAGGTGGGCTTCGGCAAGGGCGTAATAGATCCCCTCGCCGGTGATCGGGTCGGTGATCCCGGCGGCATCGCCGAGCACCAGGCCCCAGTCGTTGGCAAACCGAGCTGAACGGACCGGGGAATGGGGGATCGGGTGGCCCTGGACGCGAAGGCATCGGGTCTCCGGCGTCATGAGCCCCCGCCGCTCCAGATATTCGAAAAAGCCCCGCCGGAGCCCCCGGCCTGATGGGCCGGCCGTCAGGACTCCCACCGACAGGTGGTCGGCCTTGGGAAAAATCCACCCGTAGCCCCGGTCCACAAGCCCGAAGTCGAACCTGGCCGTGAGCGGGTCTCCGCCCGGAACGGTGAATCCATCGGGCGGGCGGATTTCCCCCTCAAGCGCCAGCATCCGCCGGGACCGGACCCGGAGCCCCAGCCATCGACCGCACGGACCTATGGCCCCGTCAGCCCCGGCCAGAAACCGGCCGTCAAACGATCCCCGGCTCGTTTCGACCCGGAGACGCCCGGGGCCGCCAACGGGCCGGACCCCCTTAACGCGGGTGTCGTCGAAGACCGCCGCCCCGGCCCGGACGGCCTCACGGACGAGGCGCGCGTCGAGCCGGTCCCGCATCACCATCCGGATGATCGGATCGGGCCGGGAGACCCGAAGAACCACCCGGTCGCCCACCGACATCACCGCCCGGCGGACCTCGACTTCCACGGCCGGGCCGATCTCGAACGGGATGAGCCGGACCGCTCGGCCCGTGAGCCCGCCGCCGCAGGGCTTGTACCGGGGCAGGGCCTTCTTTTCGAGGATCGCCGTCCGAACACCCCGCCGGGCGAGGAGATACCCGAGCATCGCTCCGGCCGGGCCGGCGCCGACGATGATCACGTCGTAAGGTTTCAAGCCCGTCATCATGCCCTGCTGAGTAATGAGTAATGAGTAATTAGGAATTAGGAATTAGGAATTAGGAATTAGGACTGGTGATTGATGCTTTTTCCTGGTAATTGGTTTGAACCGGTAAAGCCGCGATCATTAACCTAAAACCTAAAATC
>CAYNGG010000306.1:2777-5303 GCA_964396575.1 uncultured Desulfobacteraceae bacterium
CTAAAACCTAAAATCGAGCACTCAGCACTATCAGGCCATCCCGCCGTTGGCCCGGATGATCTGTCCATTGATCCACTCGCCGGCCTCCGACGCCAGAAAGGCCACCACCGAAGCGATGTCATCGGGTTGGCCCAACCGCTTGAGCGGCGCCATTTCCGCCATCCGCTGCTTGGTTTCCTCGGTTTTGCCGGTGTTGAACAGCTCGGTCTCGACCGGGCCGGGAGCTACCGCGTTGACGGTGATGCCACTCCCGGCCAGCTCCTTGGCGAGAATCCGGGTGAAGCTTTCCACCGCCGCCTTGGTTCCGGCATAAACGGCGTAGCCCGGCAGCGCCATGGGAATGACCGTGGTGGAGATGTTGATGATCCGGCCGCCGTCAGCCATCCGGTTTACCGCCTCCCGAAGGGCCATGAAGGTTCCCCTTGCGTTGACCGCGAAGAGTTGGTCGAAATCCGAGTCGGTGACCTCCGCGATGGGCGTGAGCCGGGGGAGAGCGACGCCGGCGTTGTTGACCAGGATGTCGAGACGGCCGAAACGGGAGATGGTCTCGTCGAAGAGACGCCGAATCTCCTCGGTCCGGCTCACGTCCGCACCGATGGCAACGGCCGATCCCCCGGCCTTAACGATCCCCCGGACGGTCTGCTCCGCCCGGTCGGCCCGAATCTGATAATTGACGACCACCGAGGCCCCGTCTTCAGCCAGGCGTTGGGCAATGGCGCGGCCGATTCCTCGGGATGCGCCGGTGACAAGGGCGACTTTCTGGTCAAGGGGCTTCATGGGCTGCACCTCCTATCGGTCTGGTTATCGTAGGGGCGGCCGGCCGGTCGCCCGTAATTGACGATAGATGGGCATGGTGCCGCGCCATCGGCCGACCACGCCCATTTAGACGTTGACAATCATGACCCATTTCCTGCATCTTAGCAAGAGGCAGGCACCGCTGTTTCAGACCATTTCCCAACCATTACCCATTGCCCATTACCTACCCACCAAGGAGGTGGACCATGCGACAGGCGTTCTTTTCGGTTATCGTCGCCCTCGCCCTCTGCGCTGCCGGATGCGCCAATCTGGCCCCGGTCCGGCAGCTCGCCGAAACCGCCAACCAGTCCCTGACCCCATTCCCCGCCCTGGTGGACGACTTTTCCGCCTCGTGCGAGCGCCGGGGCGGCTATCAGCCCCCCTCGATCCAACCCGACTGCACCCCCTTTGAAACGGCCGAGGCATCCGTCATGGCCATCGGCGAGGTCCTTCGGTCTTACACCGAGGCCCTGGGCCGGCTGGCCGGAAATGACGTCGTGACTTTCACCCGGGACGTCAACGCCCTGGAAGACGAGGTCAAGCGCTTTCCCAAGATCGATAAAGGCACCGTCTCGGCCGTCTCCAACGTCGCCGGTTTTCTGAGCGCCGCCGCCACCGAGGGCTACCGGCGCAAGGCGGTCAAAACGGCGATCATCGAGACCAACGGCCCCGTCCAGGCGATGATCACCGGCCTCCGGGAGATCATCGGGACCGACTACGGTGAGCTGTTGGCCCTTGAACGGCAGGCCGCCTGGAAGTATTACGAGGAGCTCATCCGGCGGTTCGAGGACTCCGAGCCGCTGGCCGTGATGCTGTTGCGGGACAAATACGACGCGGACCTGGCCGCCATCGACCGGCGGGCCGCCGCCGCCGAGTCCCTCGACGCGCTCCTCCGGAAGACCGCCGCCGCCCACCAGGCCATGTTCGATTCCATCGAGGATCTCAAATCAAAACGCCTGATCGACCGGGTAAAGACCTATGTCAAGGAAGCCGGCCCGCTGATCCGGGATCTCAAGGGAAGCTTCTAACCGAAAGGAGAACGTCATGCCGGAATTGACCGCCCAGGAAGCCAGACGTCTCGCCGCCACGTTCCGTCGGCTGTCATCGACGCTGGGGGAATATCGGTTCGACCAGTGGGACGCGCTGACCGAGGAAGAACGTCAGCGGATTGAAAACATCGAGTGGACCCTGCTCAACTACTCGTCCGACTTCATCGCCGAAGCCATCGTCATCACGGCCGACCGCCTGGAAGAGGTCCGGCCCGACATCGAGCGCTCCGTGGCCGCCATCAACGATGTCATCGGCAAGGTCGATGATGCCCGGACCCTCATCACCATCGCCACCAAAGCATCCGCCTTTGGCGCGGCCGTGGCCACCGGGAACCTCGGGGCCATCGCCGAAGCGGCCGGCGGCCTGGCGGAGGTGGCTCGCATTGAAACCCCGTGCTGAACCTGGATAAACCCCAAAACACACGAAAAACACTAAAAAGATAAACATTTAGTGGTTGGCTCATATAGCCTTCCAGGTTGGACGAAGCCACAAGAAAGGAAGAAGGGAATCCCGCCAGAGCGTGAGGGGGCAGGTGCGTGCCTGTCCTGCCGCCCGCGGGCGAGACGCTCGCGCTTCCAGCCAAGTGTGGATAAGCACAGCCGGACAAGGCAGGGGCCGGGTTTGGGGAGCCACGCCCATCAGAGCGACTGACCGGAGTAACCCCTGCCCGGCGCGGCTACC
>CAYNGG010000307.1:0-5271 GCA_964396575.1 uncultured Desulfobacteraceae bacterium
CCGGTGAAAGTCGGGGGCCGGGTGGTCCTGGCCCCGCCCCGGGTTTCGATGGATCTCCACGGGGATGAGGTCGGGGTTCGGATCGCGCCGGGCGCGGCCTTTGGCACCGGAGCCCATCCCACCACCCGGCTGGCTTTGGTCGGGCTGGAGTGGGCGGTGGCGGCGGCCGAAGGGACGATTGCTCACTGGCGGGCTCTGGATATCGGCACCGGTTCGGGGGTCCTGGCGCTGGCGGCGGTCCAGTTGGGGGCGGCCATGGCGGTGGGGATCGACCTCGACCCCTGCGCCCGGGCCGAGGCCCGGGAGAACGTCCGGGAAAACGGGCTCGAAGGCCGGGTTACGGTCGAGGACCGGGACCTGGGCGAACTCGACGGCCCCTTCGAGCTGATCCTGGCCAATCTCCGGACCCCGACCCTCGCCCGCCTGGGTCCGGAGATCGCCCGGCGGCTAGCCCCCGACGGGCGGGTTGTCCTCACCGGGGCCCGGCCCGACGAGATGGCCGATCTCCTGGCCGGCTATGCCCGGATCGGGCTGATTGACCGTTGGCGGGAGACCGACGGAGGCTGGGCCGGGGCGGTGGTGAGCCCCGCTGACGGGGCCGTTCCGGAGCCTATTGGGGCGGGGCCGGCGGGGAAAACCCCGGCAGCCGGAACTTGAGGGTCACCTCCCCGGTGTTCGGATCGAGGTGGATCATCCGCCCGTCGTCGCCGGAGGTCTCGACCTTCTGGCCCGTGGCCATCTCGAGGACCCCGGTGAGAAAGGCCATCCCCGAGTTGAGGACCGATTCCATCTCCCGGGGGGAGCCCCCGCCGGAACCGCCGCCCGTGCCGGCTGGTCGAGCGGCCCCGGCTCCTTCGGGGGCGGCCCCGCCTTCCCCCGCTTCCTCTTCGTCGTAGGCCACGGCCCGGTCGCCGAGGACCTCCGGGTTGAGGTAGTGGGGCGTGTCCTCGGGGATTTCGTCGGCCGGCCGCTCCGGCGGACCCGGCTCGATGGGCGCCTCGCCCATCATCTGGCGGAGCCGCGAGAGCATCTCCTCCCGCTTTTCCCGGGAGAATTCCACCCGGTCGGTCTTTCCGTCGAAGACCCCTTCGAAGAGGTCGGTTTTGAGCTGAATCCCGGCGAGGATCTTCTCCTCGATGCTGTTCCGGGTGATGAGGTTGACCACGTTGACGCACCCGCTCCGCTGCCCGATCCGGTTTACCCGGCCGATCCGCTGGTTCATCCGGGCCGGGTTCCAGGGCAGCTCGAAGTTGATGACGCAGTCGGCCGCCTGGAGGTTGAGCCCGGTTCCGCCGGCGTCGGTGGAGAGAAAGACCTTGCAGTCCGGGTTGGATGAAAATTCGTCGATGAGGGCCTGGCGTTTTTTCACCGGGACCTTGCCGGAAAGCTCGACAAAGGGGATGCCGGCGTCCGAGAGCTGCTTGGCGATGAGAAAGGTCATGGTGGTCCATTCGCTGAAGATCACCGCCTTGTGGCCGTTTTCGACGATCAGCTCCTCGGTGATCCCGAAAAGCTCCTTGAGCTTGGGGGAAATGTTGGTCTTCCGGTCCACCAGATAGGTCGAATCACAGACCCGGCGCATACAGAGCAGCAGCTCCTGAATCCGCCGGAAGTCCATCGGGGTGATGAATTTCTTGTTGAGGATGGGCAAGAGCGACTGGAGATAGCCGTTGTGGAGCCGAACCTGAGCCGGATCGAGGTCGATGTAGTAGTTGTTGACGAGCTCGTCGGGGAGATCGGAGAGGACATCCGCCTTTTTTCGGCGGATGACGATGGACTGGAGCCGTTCGTGGAGCCGGTCGAGGTTCTGGTAGCCGATGATCTTTCCCTTTTTCCGCCGGGAGAGCATGAAGTGGTCCGCCGCGAACTGCCAGAGGGGGGCGAGCATGAGCGGGTCGAGGAACTGGACGATGGAGTAAACGTCTTCGAGCTTGTTTTCCAGGGGGGTCCCGGTGAGGACCAGGGCGTGTTTCCGGGGGATTCGCTTGACCGCGTCGGCGGTCTTGGTGTTGAAGTTTTTGATCCGCTGGGCCTCGTCCAGGATGATCAGATCCGGGGAGAAGTCCCGGAGGAGGTCCACGTCCCGGAGCACCGCCTCGTAGTTGGTGATCTTGAAAAAGCCCTCGTCGGTTTCGTAGATGGCCCGTCGGGCCGGGGGGCCGCCGGCCACCACGGTCGCCCGTTCCGGGGTGAACCGTTCGATTTCCCGCTTCCACTGCTCCTTGAGCGAGGCCAGGGTGATCACCAGGACCCGGGAAAAGCCAAAGACCTCCCGCTTGAGGATCGACAGGACGATGGCCTGGAGGGTCTTGCCCAGGCCCATCTCGTCGCCGATGAGGGCGCCTTTCCGGTAGAGGCCGAATTTGACGCCCTCCACCTGGTAGGGGTAAAGCTGGGTCCGGACCACGTCCAGGGGCGGGAGGCCGTTTTCGGAGAGGGTATCGAGCTCCCGGTCCAGGAGATGGTCATCGAGCCGCTCGATGACGGCCGGCTGAACCCGGACCCGCTTGTTCGCCTCCAGGGGGTCCAGAAGCGGCATCAGGTCGGCCAGGGAGTTTCCGGTAAACCGGCCGGACGGGTCGAAAGCTCCTTCCAGGAGCGGGGCGATTTCCTCGATCTCCTCAGTGGGCCGCTCGTTGAAGAGCTTCGGGGCGTCGGCGGCCGAGTCCCAATAGATGTCCACGAAGGGGAACCGCTCGCGATCCACCCGGGCCTGGAAATCGGGCCGGGCCTTGAGGGTTTCGGTGCAGAAAATCAGGTGCTTGCAGAGGTTGAGGCGGTTGGTGAGAAAGTCCGGGCAAGAGCAATGGCCCTGCCCCGTCTCCGGCTGGTGGAGGGTTACCTGGTACTCCCGGCCCGTTTTGGCGAGCACCGTGTGGACCCCTTTGATCATGTCGCCGGCGATCAGCTCGAGCCCTTCCGAGGCGGCCCGGTGATGCCGGTCGTCAATGGCCTGCCGGCGGATTTCGTCGGGGGTCAGGTAGGGATCGGCCGGGGTTTCGGGGGTTTCGGGGTCGGGGGCGTCGTCGGCGTCGGTTTCCGCTTCGACGTCGGCGTCGATCAGCCGTCCGCAGACGTCGAGGAGCACCGCTACCGTGTGTTTGCAGCCGATCCCCGGGTAGGGGCAGGTGCAGCGGGTGGCGACCCGCCGGTCCCCGAGCCGGACCTCGGCGGTGTAGTCGCCGTAGGAGCCGTCGATCTCATAGACAAACCGGCCCTCGGCCGGGTCGGCGTCGGCGAGAAGGTAGGCGCCGGTCTCGTAAATCCGGGCCCCCCGTCCGAAAATGGCGGCGGAATCGGCGATGTGGTTTCGAATATAATCGGGCGTCAGGTTGAGCATGGCCGTGGGCCTCCTTGTTTTAATCTTTCGGTTACAGTATCATATCCGGTTGCATTGTAGCGGCTTCGAGGGGTTTTTCAACCCCCTTTATCCGTTCCCCGACAATGCGCCGCCGGCTGGTTGAAGGGTATCCTTGAAGGCGTCCCGCCATCGGGACCACTGCGGCCCGGTTTGAGCCGGGCTCGGGGAATCGTTTGACAAATCGGCCGATTTTGGCATAGTTTAACCTGTTTCTCGATCGCTCGTGCGGCGCATCGGTCGTATGACCTGAACAGCCCCATGGAGTCCATAATGGCACTGAAAGTACTGATCGTCGGGGGGGTGGCCGGGGGGGCCACGGCCGCCGCCCGGATTCGACGGCTTGATGAGACGGCCCTGATCATCCTGTTCGAGCGGGGGGAATTCATCTCCTTTGCCAACCGCGGGCTGCCCTACTATGTGGGGGACATCATCGAGGACCGGGACGACCTTCTGGTGACCACGGCGGCGGACTTCGCAAACGATTACCGGGTCGATGTCCGGACCCGTTGTGAGGTGACCGCCATCCACCGGGACCGCCACGAGGTCTCCGTCACGGATTTGAACACCGGCGAGGACCTCACCGAGACCTACGACCGCATCATCCTCTCCCCCGGCGCCGAGCCGATCCGGCCTCCCTTGCCCGGGATCGACCTCGAAACGATCTTTTTCCTCCGCAACATCCCGGACGCCGACCGAATCCGCCGGAAGGTGGACCGAAGCGACCCGCCCCCGAGATCGGCCGTGGTGGTGGGCGGCGGGTTTATCGGTCTGGAGATGGCCGAAAACCTGGTCCACCGGGGGATCGATGTCACCGTCGTGGAGATGCTCGACCAGGTGATGCCGCCTCTGGACGCCGAGATGGCCGGGTTTATCCACGACCATCTGAGGGACCAGGGGGTGAGCTGCGAGCTGGGGGTCCGGGTGACCGGATTCCGCCGGGAGGCCGGCCGGACCGTGGTCTCCCTGGACGGCGGCCGGGAGATCGAGGCCGACCTGGTGATTCTGTATGGCTTTTCGGCTCGAAACCTGAGCGGCGGGTTTGCCACCTGCGTGAGCGGACGGCGTTGGATGGTCGGCGGCCCGTCGCTCATTTTGCCCCGTAAGGGAGTGACCTGACCATGGAACGCATCCGCGGCGCCATTTTGAATTGCCTTCAGTCGAGTGAGGGGAGCGACGCCGAGCTGATCGTCTCGTTGAACCGGATCGTCGAGGACCACGGCCGGGAGGTCTATCCGGTGCTGCTCCATGTGCTGACCCACCTGGAGATGGAGATCGACGAGGCCCGCCAGTGCTGGCGGGAGATTGCGGCTCACCGCCAGAGGATGACCGAAGCCCTGGGGCGGGAGGTCAACCTCCGGACGGCCATCTGCGACTATTTCTGCTCCATCCACCGAGCTCTGCGGAACCCCAAGGTGGTGGAGATCCACGTCTTCGAGCGCCAGGCGAGCGCCTATAAATTCGACCGGCTCACCGGCCTCTACAGCCGGGCCTTTTTCGACGAGGAGTTTGTCCGGGAGATCGCCCGGGCCCGGCGGTACAGCTTCGAGACCTCGCTTCTCTTTCTGGACATCGACGATTTCAAATCGTTCAACGACACCTACGGCCACCTGGTGGGGGACCAGGCGCTCAAGCACGTCAGCCGGATCATCATGGAGCAGATCCGGACCACCGACATGGCGGCCCGCTACGGCGGCGAGGAGATCGTGGTGGTTCTCCCGGAAACCGGGAAGGTCAGCGGCCTGCTGGTGGCCGAGCGGATCCGGGACAAGCTGGCCGAAAGCCCCATGGTCCACGAAGCCGACAACATCCGGATCACCATCAGCGGGGGGCTGTCCACCTACCCCATCGACGATGACGCTCCGGAGCGGCTGCTCAAGGCCGCTGACGATGCCCTTTACCGGTCCAAGCGC
>CAYNGG010000308.1:0-5249 GCA_964396575.1 uncultured Desulfobacteraceae bacterium
TTTCATCCCGGCAGGTTTCCATTAAGACCTTGGTCGCGATGTCGTATTGTTGCATAGCGCCTCTATAAAACTATTGAAAGGCTCATTTCCTGGCCGGGGGCTGATCTCGATAATCCCTGAGCATCCGTCTCATAAACCTTGATCAGGCGGAAGCTATCCACCGATGTGGGCCTCGAGGATCTCCCGGAGCCGGTTCATGAAGCCGGTATAGAAATGATCGGCTAAGGGGATAATGTCCAGGGAAAGACCGCTCCGCCAGCCCGGCAACGCCGATTCGATCTCTTCGGGCGGGGCGATCTCGTCGGCGCCGCCGGAGACCACCATCGACAGGTGGGGCAAGGAGCCCACGTCCCCGAAGTCCATGAAAGCCACCGGCGGCGAGACCATCACCAGATCGGCGATGGGGGCCTCCGGGCCGTCCACGTGGGCCGCCACCCAGGCCCCGAACGAGTATCCGGCCAGATGAATCCGGCGATAGCCCCGGTCGGTTGCAAAGTCGAAGGCCGACCGGAGGTCCCGCTGCTCGCCGAGCCCGCCGTCGTAAAAGCCGCCGCTTCGGCCGACTCCCCGGAAGTTGAACCGGAGCGCCGCGTATCCGGCCCGGAGGTAGGCATCTTCGATGGCCCGGACCACCGGGTTGTCCATGTCCCCGCCGTAGAGGGAATGGGGATGGGTAATCACCGCGATCCGGTCTCCGGCGGCCGGCCGGAGCCGGCCTTCGATCCCGAGGTTTCCGGACGGGAACCGGATCGATTCGGAGGCCATGGGCTTCACTTTTTCCGCCGACGGCGGCGCCGCTTTTTCCGGCGCTTGGGCTTGTCCTCGATGCTCCGGAGCCGCTCGAGGATCTCGGCCCCGAAGGCTTCGACCTGCCAGGTCCGGATTTCGCCCACCTGGCCGAGGGCGGCCTCGTCCTGGGGATTCTGGACGGCGATGGCCTGGATCAGCGACTTGGTGAGGACCACGGCCGGGTCGAGGTCCAGCCGGTCGGCGGTCTCGTCCCGCCAGCGCTTGAGGACCCGGACCCGCTCGGGGGCCCGGGGCGAGGTGGCCTGGGACCGGCGCCGGGGGTAGATCGGAAGGTCATCATCGAGCAGGTCCAAAGCCGTCTGGACCGCCGCGACGATTTCCTCACCGTACATCCGAGTCTGCTTCTGGCTCAGGGCCCCGGAGGCGGCCAGCCGGTTGAGGCTCGTGGGCCGGGTCTTGACCACCTGCTGGATGGCCTCATTGCCGAAGACCTTGAACAGGGGCCGATCCTTGCGTTCGGCCGCCACCCGCCGGAACTGGAGCACGGCCTCGAGGATCGCCAGGCTCCGGGGGTCGAGCCGGCCGGCGCCCTTGAACCGGAGATAGAGCGGCTCGTGCTCGTCGGGCGGGTACCGAACCCCGCTCAGAATCCGGCACTCCTCGGCCACCCAGTCCAGTCTCCCCTTGGTTTCGAGGTCCGCCTTGAGCCGGTCGGCCAGGGGCACGAGATGGATCACGTCGTGGGCCGCGTAGTCGATCATCTCCGGGGGCAGCGGGCGACGGGACCAGTCCTTTTTCTGGTACTTCTTGTCGAGGCTCACCCCGAAGAGCCCGGAGACCGCCGCCTCCAGGCCGGTCTCCCGCATCCCGAGGAACCGGCAGGCGATCTGGGTGTCAAAGAGGTTGTCGATCTCGATCCCGAAATCCCGGTAGAGGGAGCGGACGTCATAGTCGGCCCCGTGGAAGATCTTCTCCACCGCCGGGTCGGCGAAGACCGGCCGGAGGGACTCGAGACCAGTGACGTTCAGGGGGTCGATCACGGCGTTGGTCCCGTTGGCCCCGATCTGGATGAGGCAGACCTTTTCCCGGAAATGGTACATGGAGTCGGCCTCGAGGTCCACGGCGATCCTCCCGGCCCGCCGCAAGATGGGGACAAAATCGGCCAGGGCCGCGTCACTGTCGATGAGATGGTAGCTTATCGCGTCGGTATCGTTCATTTTTATCCTTGACCCGTCGGGGGGTTTGGCTTAAAAGGAAATTTTGTAATGACGGCCGGAGACGGTCGCTCGTCTCATGATTGCCGCCGAAACCCTCAAACCGAACAGGCGATCAAACCTATGGTGAATATAACACTTCCCGACGGGAACATAAAGGCTTTTGATACCCCTCCCACGGGAGAAGCGGTGGCCCGGAGCATCTCCGAGGGGCTGGCGCGCAACTGCGTGGCCATGGAGGTGAACGGCCAACTGAAGGATCTTTCCAGCGAAATCGAGGATGACGCCGCCGTCCGCCTGATCACCACCCGGGACCCCGAGGGCCTCGAGATCATGCGCCACAGCGCCGCCCACGTCATGGCCCAGGCGGTCCTCCGCCTCTACGACGACGCCCAATTGACCATCGGCCCGGTGGTGGAGGACGGCTTCTACTACGACATCGACATGGCCCCGGTTTCAGATGAGGACCTCCCGAAAATCGAAACCGAGATGAAAAAGATCGTCAAGGAGAAGCTCCCCATCCGGCGAAGGGAGGTTCCCAAAAGCGAGGCCCTCGAATTCTACCGCGACGAGCCCTACAAACGGGAGATGATCGAGGATCTCCCCGACGGGACCATCTCTTTTTACGAGCAGGGCGGGTTCACCGACCTCTGCCGGGGCCCCCACGTGCCCCATACCGGATTCGTCAACGCCTTTACCCTCACCAAGGTCTCCGGGGCTTACTGGCGAGCGGACCAGAGTCGGGAGCAGCTCCAGCGGATTTACGGCACCGCCTTTTTCGATAAAAAGGACCTGAAGGCTCACCTCCAATTTATCGAAGAGGCCAAGCGCCGGAACCACCGGAAGCTCGGCGAGGCCCTCGACCTTTTTTCCTTCCACGACGAGGCCCCGGGGATGCCCTTTTTCCACGCCCGGGGCATGGAAGTCTGGAACCGGCTCCTCGATTACTGGCGGGACGAGCATCGGGCTGACGGGTACGTCGAGACCAAAACCCCCATTCTGCTCCGGAAGGAGCTCTGGATTCAAAGCGGGCACTGGGAAAACTACCGGGAGAACATGTATTTTTCGGCCATCGACGATTTCGAGTACGCCATCAAGCCGATGAACTGCCCCGGCGGGATGCTGATCTTCGGAAACCGGCCCCACTCCTACCGGGAGCTGCCCATCCGGGCCGCCGAGATCGGCCTGGTCCACCGGCACGAGCTCTCCGGGGTGCTTTCGGGCCTTTTCCGGGTCCGGGCCTTCCACCAGGACGATGCCCATATTTTCATGACCCCGGAAATGATCGAGACCGAGATCCTGGGCGTGCTCCGGCTGGTGGAGCGGATGTACTCCACCTTCGACCTCGGCTTTCACCTGGAGCTGTCCACCCGCCCGGAAAAGTCCATCGGGACCGATGAGGCCTGGGAGACCGCCACCAACGGGCTCCGCGGCGGGCTTAACGCCTACGGGGCCGACTACCGGATCAACGAGGGAGACGGCGCCTTTTACGGGCCGAAAATTGACGTCCACATCAAGGACGCCCTCAACCGGACCTGGCAGTGCGGGACCATCCAGCTCGACATGTCCCTGCCCGAACGGTTCGACCTGGCTTACATCGGCGCGGACAACGAAAAACACCGGCCGGTCATGATCCACCGGACCGTGCTCGGCTCCATCGAGCGGTTTTTGGGGATTCTCATCGAGCACTTCGCCGGAAAGTTTCCGCTCTGGATGGCCCCCGTTCAGGTGACCTGCCTGCCCATCAACGACGAGCTGGTCCCTTATGCCGACGAGGTGGCCGCCGAGCTGGGCCGGGCCGGGCTCCGGGTGGAAGTGGACCGCCGGACCGAAAGCCTCAACCGGAAAATCCGGGAAGCCCAGCTCCAGAACATCCCGCTCATCTTGACCATCGGGGCCAAGGAGCGTGAGGCGAAAACCCTTTCGGTCCGGACCCTCGACGGCACGGTCCGCCACGGGGTCACTCACGAGACCTTTTTAAACACCGTTGCCGATCACATCGCAACCAAGCGGGTGGGTCTGGAGATCTTCGGCGGCCGGGAATCCGGAAAATGACCCATCCGGGCCCCGACGGCGGCACGGCCGGGGTGACCTCCAGCCGGATCAAATGGTGCGATCTCCGGTGCGAGCACGCTGATTTCGCCCGGACCGACGCCCTGGACGGAAGCTGCCGGACGTTCCAGTCCCTCTGGTGCGGGAAGCTCGGCAAGCACGTAACCAAAAACGCCCCGTGCGAGGCCCAATTCGGGGCCCGGCGCCCCACCACGGGGTTCTAACCGACCCGGACCGAGACCATGCTCCGGTACATCCCCGCCTGGTTTTTCATGATGGTTATCGCCATCATCAACGGTATCCTTCGGGAGAAGCTGATGGCCCCGCGAATGCGCGAGCTCGCGGCCCATCAGCTCTCCACGTTGACCCTGGTGATCCTGTTCGGCCTCTACTTCCTGGGACTCTTCCGGATCTGGCCCCTGGCCTCGGGCGGGGCAGCGGTTGCCGTGGGGCTGATCTGGCTTTGCATGACGGTGGCCTTTGAATTCGGATTCGGCCATTACGTGGCCGGCCACTCCTGGAAGCGGCTCCTGAAAGACTACGATCTCCGGGCCGGCCGGGTCTGGATCGTTATTCTCATCTGGGTCGCGGCCGCGCCATGCCTCTTTTTCTTCTGGCTTTAGATTTGGATACCCCGCCAACAGAGAAAGGAACCCCCATTCTTGCAACCATTACTCCAGAAATTCGGAGCAAGCTCGAAAAGATCGGCTTTGATGAAGATGAAATTAACACTATTCAGATCGTTTATGAATTAAAAACAAGAAACTATCCAATAGACATCATCAAGCTGATCAATCAAGCCGCGTTTGAAAAGCTATCGAAAGGGATCGCTGAGGCTTTTGAAAAGAATAACTGGAGCGAAGAGGATTTCTTCGAAATAGTTGAAAAACACCGAGCTGAAAAGAAAAATGAGACTGGATTTCGGCTGCGTGGCGTTCAGACCTAACCCTCTTAGCCCCCCTTCCCTGAAGGGGGGAATGATCAGACATGATTTCAGTCATATCCGGCAATTGATATCACCCCCTCTCCTTCAGGGCCGTGCTTTACACACACTTAGGACCGAGAAAAGCGAGGCCGACGCTTATGCTGATCAATGCCGGGGTCAACATGCCGGCCCCTGGGAGCGCGGGCGTCCCGCCCGCCGGGGGAGGCAGACGCACCGATTTCGATTTCGATCCCGATTTCGATCCCGATTTCGATCCCGATTTCGATCCCGATTTCGATCCCGATTTC
>CAYNGG010000309.1:0-5238 GCA_964396575.1 uncultured Desulfobacteraceae bacterium
CCCTGTAATGGATGATTTTAGATTGATGATTGATGATTTTAGATTGATGATTGATAATTTTAGATTGATGATTGATAATTTATGATTGCGGGTTTCTACATGACCTTTACACTCTTTGGGAAAATGGACATGACGATTCTTTTGATTTCAACGTGTTATGGCAAAAAGCCGTGCCCATTTTTATCTATTGTAATACCATATAGTTACGCCAATAATCGTCGAAAGATGTCAGGGTCCTGTTCTAAAATCTAAAATCTAAAATCTAAAATCCAAAATCTAAAATGAGGAGCTCGAACATGGACATCACACGGGACCAATACAAGGACGGCGCGGATGCCGAGGCCGACGGCGAGACACCATCGAAGGCCGTCGAGACCACCGATCGGCTGGGAATCCAGGAGCGGGCTAAACAGCTCCAGGGCCGACGGAAGGCCATCCAGGCGGCTATTTTCACCGTTTTCCGGGTTGCGGCCGCCATCAACGGCATCGCGCTGTTCATCATCGTCTTTTTCATGGTTAAAAACGGGATCGGGGCCATCACCTGGGAGTTTCTCACTCAGCCGCCCAAGGAGTCGATGACCGAGGGCGGAATCCTTCCCTGTATCGTCGGGACCATCTGTCTGGGCGTCGGAGCTATACTCATTGCCATGCCCATCGGGGTCGCCTCGGCCATTTACCTGAACGAGTACGCCCAGCCCGGAAAGGTTTTGCGGCTCATCCGCCTGGGCATCAACAACCTTGCCGGGGTCCCGTCGGTGGTTTTCGGCCTCTTCGGGCTCGCCTTTTTCGTCATCTACCTGAAAATGGGGGTAAGCATCGCGGCGGGGGCTCTGACCCTGGCCGCCATGAGCCTGCCGGTGATCATCGGGTCCACCGAGGAAGCCCTGAAGTCCGTCCCCGACACCTTTCGGGAGGCGTCCCTGGCGTTAGGTGGCACCAAGTGGCAGACCACCTATCGAGTGGTTCTCCCGACCGCCTTGCCGGGGATTCTCACCGGCGCCATCCTGGGACTCAGCCGGGCCGCCGGGGAGACGGCTCCGATCATGTTCACGGCCGCCGTTTTCTTTACGCCCAACCTGCCCACTTCGATTTTCGACGAGATCATGGCCTTGCCCTATCACGTTTACGTTCTGGCCACCGCCGGGACCGAGATCGAGGCCACCCGTCACCTCCAGTACGGCACCGCCCTGGTTCTCATCGCCCTGGTTCTCGGGATGAACCTGGTGGCGATCATCTGGCGGTCCCGGCTGCGCAAGAAAATGAAATAGACCGTATAGACCTCCGAGGTTTCCAATGTTTTGGAAACCTCGGAGGTCTATAGAAACTGTTTTGGAAACCGTAGGGGCGACCATCCGGGCGCCCCCTCGAAAGGGAAGCATGACATGAGCGACAACGGTTACAAGATGCGAACAAAGCACCTGAATTTCTACTACGGGGATTTTCAGGCCCTCCATGATGTGAACCTCGACTTCAAAAAGAAACAGGTGACCGCCCTCATCGGCCCGTCGGGCTGCGGGAAGAGCACCTACCTGCGTTGCCTCAACCGGATGAACGATCTGATCTCGATCAGCCGGGTGACCGGCCAGATCCTCCTTGAGGACGAGGACATCTACGATCCATCCCTCGATGTGGTGATGCTCCGCCGGCGGGTGGGGATGGTCTTCCAGAAGCCCAACCCTTTTCCCAAGTCCGTTTTCGATAATGTGGCCTACGGGCTCCGGGTCAACGGGATGCGGGATAAGAAGGCCATCGAGCAGCGGGTGGTGGCAAGTCTCCAGCAGGCGGCCCTCTGGGACGAGGTCAAGGACCGTCTTCAGGAGTCGGCCCTGGGTCTGTCCGGCGGCCAGCAGCAGCGCCTCTGCATTGCTCGGGCCCTGGCCGTGGAGCCGGAGGTGGTTCTCATGGACGAGCCCGCCTCGGCCCTCGACCCCCTCGCCACCCAGAAAATCGAGGAGCTGATCCACGAGCTCAAAAAGGAATACACCATCATCATCGTCACCCACAGCATGCAGCAGGCCGCCCGGGTTTCCGATATCACCGCGTTTTTCTATATCGGCAAGCTCATTGAAATCGGCGAGACCGACGCGCTGTTCACGCGGCCCAAGCTCAAGCAGACCGAGGACTATATCACCGGCCGGTTCGGCTAGAAAGGGAGAGGGGGCCCCATGGCCAAACATCTTCAGCGGGAGCTGAATATCATTAAAAAGCGCATCCTGTCCCTGGGCGCGAGCGTCGAGGAACGGGTTCACAAGGTCGGCGGGATCATCGAGAGCCGGGATATTTACGACGCCAACCGCCTCATCAAGGAGGACGTCGAAATCGACGATCAGGAGGTGGAGATCGAAGAGGAATGCCTTAAAATCCTGGCTCTCCACCAGCCGGTGGCCGTGGACCTCCGCTTTCTCATCGCCATCATCAAAATCAACAACGATCTGGAGCGGATCGCCGACGAAACCGTCAACGTGGCCGAACGGGTTCTCACCATGGCCAAGCACACGGACAATATCGATTTCACCATTGATTACAGCCAGATGGTGAAACAGGTCGCCGCCATGCTCAAGGGAAGCCTCGATTCACTGATCAATATGGACACCGATGAGGCCTTCAAGATCGTCCTCCAGGACGACGTTGTTGATGAAATCCACAGGGACGCCTACCGGCGGGTCAAGGTTGCCATTAAGGAGCAGCCGGACTGCGTGACCTACCTGATCAACATGTATCTCATCTCCCGCCACCTGGAGCGGATCGGTGACCACACCACCAACATTGCCGAAGAAGTCATCTACATGATCGAGGGCGAGATCGTCCGCCACAGCGAGTACTGATTCTCCGCCAGAATGGAGCTTCATAATGACTGATACCGTATCCAAGAAAACCCGAGTGCTCTTCATCTGCGGCCACAATTCCGGCCGGAGTCAGATGGCCGAAGCCTTTCTCCGGGATGTCGCCGGAGACCGCTTCCAGATCGAAAGCGCCGGACTTGACCCCCGGCCCATCAATCCCCTGGTAATCGACGTGATGGCGGAGCTCGGGATCGACCTGTCCCGTCAGACCTCGGACTCCGTTTTCAGCTTTTTCCGGAACGGCCGGCTCTATGACGTGGTGATCACCGTCTGTGACGATACCACCGAGGCCAAGTGCCCCATATTCCCGGGCATCACCCAGCGGCACCACTGGCCTTTTCCGGATCCGGAGACATTGAGTGGCCCTCGGGACGCCCGCCTGGACGCCCTCCGGAAGATCCGGGATGACATCCGAACAAAGGTTATCGAATGGGCGGACGCTCAATAAGCCACGGCCTTAAACCCCATTCGCCGGCCGAATTGGAATGGACGATGAATCGGTTCACCTTCGGCGGGCAACGCAGCCGCGAAGATCACTGGGAGCAACGGATCAGCCGGCTCGACTACGCGCTTCAGCCCATCGTCAACATCCACACCGGGCTCTCTTACGGCGTCGAGGCGCTGCTCCGAAACGTCGCCGACGGCGGGTTTGAAACCATCAACGAGGTCTTCGAAACGGCCCACGGCGACGGGATGCTCCACTTCGTGGATCTGAAGCTGAGGGAAAAGGCCGTCGAGAAATTCGCCGGGCTCGGCTGGAGCCACCAGGCCAAGCTCTTCTTCAATCTCGACAACCGGGTCCTCGACTCCCGTCAATATCGGCCGGGCGCCACCCTCGACATCCTCGCCCGGTTCGACCTCCCCCAGGAATCCCTCTGCTTCGAGATCTCCGAAAAGCACGAGCTCCACGATGCCAACGAGGCGGTCCTCGCCCTCGACGCTTACCGGGTCCAGGGGTTCAAGATCGCCGTTGACGATTGCGGCACCGGCTTTTCCGGACTCAAGCTCCTCTACTACACCAAACCCGATTTCATCAAAATCGACCGGTTTTTCATCCAGGACATCGCCCGGGACCCCAACAAGCGGGTCTTTGTCCACAGCATCGTCAACATCGCCCATCTCATGGGCTCCGTGGTCATCGCCGAGGGGGTCGAGACCGAACAGGAATACTATAGCTGCCGGGACATCGGCTGCGATCTGATCCAGGGATACTTCGTCTGTCCGCCCCAGCTCGAGATCGACGAGCTCCACAGCCGGTACGACGCCATCGAGACCCTGAGCGTCCAGGACCGTCGGCACCACAGCAGCGAGGACCGCCGGCTCATCGATATGGAGATCGAGTATCTCGACCCGGTGGGCAGCGATTGCGAGGTCTTCGAAATCTTCAAGCGGTTCAGCCGAAAAGACGACGGGATCGGCTTTTTCCCGGTGATCAACTCCAACGGCGAGCCCTTAGGCGTCATCAGCGAAAAGAGCTTCAAAGAGTACGCCTACAACCCCTTTGGCACCGACCTGCTCCAGAACCCGGCCTTCGGCAAGCAGGTAAACAAGTTCATCACCCGGTTCCCCATCGCCGATATCCACACACCAGCCGAAAAAATCCTCGAGATCTACTCCCAGAACGAGACCATCGAGGGGATCATCATCGTGGAGCACATGCGCTACAAGGGGTTTTTGAGCGCCCGGGCCCTCTTGAAGGTCTTAAACGAAAAGAACATCGCCCTGGCCCGGGACCAGAATCCCCTCACCCGGCTGCCCGGCAACACCCTCATCCACGAATACGTCTCCCGTGCCCTGAGCAGCCGTGATCGGCGTTATTGCCTAATTTACTTCGACTTCGACAACTTCAAGCCCTACAACGACCGTTACGGGTTCCGAAGCGGCGACCGGGTGATCCTTCGATTCGCCGAGATGCTCAAGGCCTGGTCCGAATACCACCACCGGTTTGCCGGGCACATCGGCGGCGACGACTTCTTCATGGGCGCCGAAGGCGTTGCCTTAGACCGAATCCGGACGGAGGTGCGCGGTTTGGCCGACCAGTTCCGGACCGACGTGGAGAGCTTCTACGACCCGGAAACCATCGAGCGCGGCTACATCCGGGGCAAGTCCCGAAGCGGCGAGATCCGGAAGTTTCCGCTGTTGACCGTCTCCTCCGTGATCCTTGAGCTGCCTCCGGACCGGGCTCGGATCTACTCCACCGAGGAGATCAGCACCCTCATGGCCCGACTCAAGAAACAGGCCAAAGCCAGTCCCGAAAAGCTCCGCACCGCCTGCGTTTGCGCCATCGATCAGGGCGCCGTCCGACTCTACAAATACGCCGACTCCCCGAAAGACGTCTCCGCCGGCCGCGACGAGCCCGGCCTGGCCGAATAAAATTCGCTTCGGAATGCTTGAT
>CAYNGG010000310.1:0-5203 GCA_964396575.1 uncultured Desulfobacteraceae bacterium
TAGGGGGGTTAGGTCCGCCCTCCAACCCCGCCTTGACCGCCGTGCCGAGCTTTTCCAGGGTGTAGGGCTTTTTGACGTAAACCGAGGCTCCCAGGCGCAGGGCTTCCTTGACCCGATCCGTTTCGGCGTAGCCCGAGGCGATAATGGCCCGCTGGCCGGGGTTGACCTGGCGGATGCGCCGGAAGGTCTCGAGGCCGTCGATGCCGGGGTCCATGATCATGTCGAGGATCACCAGGTCGGCCGGCCGGCACCGGAGATGCTCGACGGCCGCCTCGCCGCTGTCCACCGCCTCTACGGTATAGCCCAGGCGGCGGAGCATCAGCGCGGCGATCTCCCGCTGCTCGGCCACGTCGTCCACCACCAGGATCGTCTCGCCGTCGCCGGTGTAGTCGGCCATCGGGGGCACCCCCGCCTCGCCGGCCTCGGTCTGGTCGGTGGCCGGGAGCAGGATTTCGATGGTCGTGCCGACTCCTTCGGCGCTCCCGACCGAGATACGCCCGTCATGGTCGGAGACGGTTCCCCAGACCACCGCCATCCCGAGGCCGGTGCCGCTCCGGCCCATCACCTTTTTGGTGTAGAAGGGCTCGAAGATCCGCTTGAGGTCCTCGGCGCCGATCCCGGTCCCTTCGTCTCTGATCTCCAGGCGGACGTAGGCCCCCTCATCCCGGCCGGGTGAAGGGCCGTCCGGTTGGTCGGCCCCCCGGTTTTCGGTGACGATCCGGATTTGGCCCCCGTCCGGCTGAGCCTCGGCGGCATTGGAGACGAGGTTCATCACCGTGGTCCGGAGGTGGACCGGGGAGCCCAGGATGTTGAAAAGCTCCGGGGCCAGGTCAGACTCCACCCGGATGCCCGGATGATGCTCGATCAGCTTTTCGTATTCTGGAGACCGGAGGTAATCGGCGATCACGTCGTTCAGGTTAATCACCTTCCGGACGGTGACGCCCCGTCGGGCCAGAGTGAGGAGGTCCTGGACAATGGCCGCGGCCTTCTGGCCCGATTCCTGGATGGCCGACAGGGGCCGTCTCAGGGGGCTGTCCGCCGGCAGGTCCAGGATGAGCAGCTCCGGATATCCGACGATTCCGGACAGGACGTTGTTGAGGTCATGGGCCACGCCTCCGGCCAGAAGCCCGAGGGCTTCCATCTTCCGGGATCGGCTCAGCTCTTCCTGGAGGGCGGCGGCATCCAGCTCGGCCTGCTTTCGAGCGGTCACGTCCAGGTAAGTCCCCACGGCCCGCAGGGGAACGCCGTTCTCGTCACGTTGGATGACCCGGCCCCCGTCGAGAATCCATTTCCACTGCCCCGATTTGGTCCGAATCCGGTATTCCGCCCGGTAGGCCTCGGTCTCCCCCCGGAGGTGAGCGGCCATCCGGGCCTGAACGGCCGGGGCCTCATCCGGGTGAGCCAGGCTCGCCCAACTGTCGATCCGGGGGCTGAGGTCAGTGGGCTTAAAGCCGATGATGTGGACGATCCGGTCGTCCCAGATGACCTGGCCGGTGGGCACGTCCCAGTCCCAGAACCCCTGACCGGTGGAGTCCAGGGCGAGGCTCAGCCGCTCCTCGCTTGACCGGAGGGTCTCAATGGCCCGGTTCCGCTCGACCACCATCCGGTTGGCGGCCCGGGCCAGCCCCTGAAGCTCGGTGAAATGGATCACCTTCGGGTCGATGGGGACCAGCTCGGCCGCCGATTGATCGAAGAACCGCGTAAAGGCCTCGATGCTGATCACCGTCATCCGGGACAGGAGCCGGGCAATCAGCAGGATCAGGACCATCAGCGAGACCAGGGCGACCCCGATCCGGATCATGTGGCCCCGGATTTTCCGGTTCAGCGCCGCCTCCCGTTCGGCAATGACCCGCTCGATGTCGGTCACGTAAACCCCCGCGCCGATGGTCCACTCCCATTCGGGGATGGACCGGGCGTAGCTGATCTTTTCGGCCGGCCGGCCGGTGCTCGGGTTGATGGTGGCCACGTAACGGAAAAATCCCCCTTCGGGCCGCTTGGACAGGCGGATAAGCTCCTGGAGCACCTTGACCCCGTTGGGATCGGTGAAATCCCACCGGTTGATGCCGAGGTTCTTCGGGTCGTAATGGGCCAGGGTGATGGCGTCAAAGTTGTAAACGAAGATGTAGCCGTTTTCCCCGAACCGGATTTTGTTGATCCACGCCAGGACCTCGGCCTGGATGTCCCGCTCCACGTCAGCCACGTACTCCCCGGTCCCGATCCACCAGTCGAAGGGCGGAAAGGATCGGGCATACCCGATCTTTTCGGACATGTGGGCGACGGTCCCGGGCTTGTACCAGTACCACCGCAAAAATCCCTCGCCGTCCTTCCGGATGGCCCGGATGAACCGGCGGATGGTGTACATCCCCTTGCTGTCCTGGAGGTCCCAGAGGTTCCGGCCCTCGAGGTGAGGCGAAAAGGGGATCAGGATGTTGAGGCCCGTCATATCGTAGATGAAGTAATAGCCCCGGCCCTGGTTGAACCGGATGGGCCGGAGAACCTCTTTGATCATCTCGGCGATTTCAGCCTCTGTCCGACGGTCCCCGAAGTGCTGGTGGATGTGGTCGGCGACCGCTATCGCCTCATCGACCCGGGAGCGGATGTCCGCTTTGAGCTTCCGTTCGGTGGTGGTCCGCTGATAGTCGATATATTCAATGACCCGATCGACCTCGTTTCGGATCATCTTTTTCTGGGATGCCAGATGGTTGGACCGGAGCGACGCCGCCTCGGCTCGAAACCGGGCCCGCTCGCCGGAAATCCAGAAAAATCCGACGCACCCGATGGAGATGAGCCCCACGAGGAGCATGCTCAGGAGGATGGCCTTATGAAGGCTGGCGGCGATTAGGGGTCGGGTCATGGGCATGGCATATCCTGTACCGCTTTTCTATCATCCCGGCCCCGGATAATTCAAGGATAATTTGCGGATCGACCGGATGATTTGTTTGGGCCGGGATGGGCCGGCGCGGAAAAAGGGCTTGACGGGCGCCCTCTTATCGTTTATCGTCGATATACGATGAATGTCGATGAGCCCAAATGCCCGCCGTCTGAGGACGAGCCGGCGGATGTCCCCATGGACCCGGAAACCCTGGCCGGCCTCTGCAAGGCCCTGAGCCACCCGGCGCGGTTGAGGATTTTAGCGTATCTCCGGCGAGTTGACGGGTGTATCTGCGGGGAGATCGTGTCGATTCTCCCGCTGTCCCAGGCGACGGTCAGTCAGCACCTGAAGGTTTTAAAGGCGGCCGGCCTGATCCGGGGGGAGATTGACGGGCCGCGAACCTGCTACTGCCTGGTGCCTGAGCGCTTGAGTCTGCTCAAGCGGGCGGTTGCGGCCCTCTGATTGGGCCGGCGGAAAGGAAGACCATGGAGATTCTGGAAAAGATGCCCGATACGGCCGACCCCGGACCGGGCCGCGGCCATGACGACAACCACCGTGAAACCTCGGCGGCCGATGAGGTCTGCTGTGGGCGACCGGCTCTCCCCACCAGCCCCCATGAGCGTCCGGGATATCGGCTTTTGCCCTTTGTGGAGGGCTTTATCGAGACGCCGGCCGGGCCGGTCCCCGGGGTTTACGACCGGCTGTCATTCGCCGACCGCCTGGGGGCGGTCCGGGCCCGTTGCGGGATCGGCCGGGACGGCTATCGGGTGGCCCCCGGCCTCTACGGCGTGGGAACCCCGACCCCCCACAGCCCGGTCCTGGTCACGGCCAATTTCAAGCTCACCTTTGACCACATCCGGGCGGCGGTCCGAGGGCTCGATGCCTGGATTCTGGTGATCGACACCTGGGGGGTCAACGTCTGGTGTGCCGCCGGCAAAGGGCGGTTTTCCACCGCCGAAGTGGTCAGGCAAGTCCGGGCCGCTGGGCTCCACCGGGTGGTCCGCCACCGACGGTTGATCCTCCCCCAGCTTGGCGCCACCGGGGTTCGGGCCCGGGACCTCCGGTCGGCCTGTGGGTTTTCCGGGGTCTGGGGCCCCATTCGAGCCGGGGACATCCGGGCGTTTATCGATGCCGGGATGGTAGCCGCCCCGGCCATGCGCCGGGTTAGCTTTACCCTGGCTGAGCGAATGGTGCTCGTGCCGGTGGAGCTGTCCGCTCTGGCCAAACACCTGGTCTGGCTCCTGCCGGCCCTGTTTCTGATATCCGGGATTGGGCCGGGGGGCTTTTCTATGAGCGGAGCCGGCGGTCGATGGGCCGTTTCCGCCTGGGCCATCATTATGGGGATCGTCGCCGGGGCCGTGCTGACCCCGGCATTGCTCCCGTTGCTGCCCGGGCGGACCTTTGCCCTGAAGGGGGCGATAGCCGGCGGCCTCTTCTGGGGAACGGCCGCGGCCCTGACGGGCCGTGGATGGGGAATGGCGGGCGGGGCGGCCCTGCTCCCGCTGGCCATTGCCGTCAGCTCTTACCTGGCCACCAACTTCACGGGCTCAACCCCCTACACCTCGCCGTCGGGCGTCGAGTGGGAGATGCGTCGGGCCTTGCCGGCCCAGGCATTGATGGCCCTGACGGGTCTCGCTTTGTGGGTGGTGTCGGCCTTTGCGGGCTGGGGGCCCGTTTAATCTCATCGGCACGGATTGGAAAGCCCAATGAAAACCTTTCGATATTTAGAAGACGTTGCCACGTTGACGTATGATCCGGATGCCTGCGTCGGCTGCGGGACGTGCGCGGTCGTCTGCCCTCACGGGGTGATGGCAATGGCCGGGAAATGGGCGGCGCTCCGGGACCCGGGCGGCTGCATGGAATGCGGGGCCTGCGCCCTGAATTGCCCGACCGAGGCGCTCCGGGTGACACCGGGGGTGGGCTGCGCGGCCTACATCATCGCATCCTGGCTGAAAGGCCGAAATGCGGCCACTTGCGGGACGGTCAAGTGCTGTTAGGCGGCCGGTCCGCCGGTCGATGGTAGGTGATGGCCCGGGCCGTGGCCGCCCGCTGACCGTTCCGGCCCCGGATGTCCACCTCCCAGAAGGAGAGACGGCGCTTCCGGGAAATCGGGGTGGCGGTGGCCGTGAGGGTCTCGTCCGGGCCGACGCCGGCGATAAAGGAGACGGAAAGCTCCACCACCAGAGCGGTGTCTCCGCCGGTGTTGGCGGCCACCGCGACGCTCTGATCGGCAAGAGCCGACAGGGCCATCCCGTGGCCCCGCCCCATGGCGTTCAAAAGCTCGGGCCGCATGGTCAGCCGGAGCCGGGCATGATTTTCCGCCACTTCGGC
>CAYNGG010000311.1:0-5174 GCA_964396575.1 uncultured Desulfobacteraceae bacterium
GGACCAATAGGGTAAGCTTAACGTTATGGACTTAATGACGAAGCCGACTTATTCACCATTTTTATCGAACGGAAACGCCCATGCCGATTCATAACAGCGACATCGCCACGATCTTTTCGCGGGTGGCGGACCTACTGGAGATCGAAAACGCCAACCCTTTCCGGGTCCGGGCTTATCGGAACGCGGCCCGGGTGATCTCGGGGATGGGACGGAGCATCCCGGAGATGGTGGCCGAAGACGCGGACCTCACCGAGCTGTCCGGGATCGGGGCGGACCTGTCGAAGAAGATCCGGGAGATCGTCGAGACCGGCTCCCTGAAACAGCTCGGAGACATCGAAAAGCGGGTTCCGCCCTCACTGGCCGATCTGCTGGGGATTCCGGGCCTGGGTCCCAAGCGGGTGGGGACGATTTATCGGGAGCTCGGGGTCGAGACCCTGGACGGGCTCCGTGAGGCGGCCGAGGCCGGCCGGATCCGGGCTCTGGAGGGCTTTGGGGAGAAGACGGAGGAGCAGGTCCTGTCGGGGATTGGAGCGGCCGCCGAGGGAGGCGGGAAGCGGATCAAGCTCGTGGCCGCCGAGGAGTTTGCCGAGCCCTTGGTGGCCTATCTCCGGGAGGCCCCGGGGGTCAAGGCGATCGCCGTGGCCGGGAGCTACCGGCGGCGAAAGGAGACGGTGGGGGACCTTGACATCCTGGTCACCCAGCGGCGGGACGCCGACATCATGGAGCGGTTCGTGGCTTACGACGACGTGGACCGGGTGGTCTCCCGGGGCAAAACCCGGTCCACGGTGATTCTCCGGTCCGGTCTCCATGTGGACCTCCGGGCGGTGGCGGCGGTCTCTTACGGGGCCGCGCTCCATTATTTCACCGGCTCGAAGGCCCACAACGTGGCAATCCGGCAAATGGCTCTCAAGCAGGGCTTGAAGGTCAACGAGTACGGCGTTTTCCGGGAGGACGAGCGGATCGCCGGGCAGACCGAGGAAGCGGTTTACGAGGCGGTGGGGCTGCCCTACATTCCGCCGGAGCTCCGGGAAAACCGGGGGGAGATCGAGGCGGCCGGGGCGGGGGATCTGCCCGAACTGATCACCGAAGCCGACATCCGGGGCGACCTCCACGCCCACACGGAGGCCACTGACGGGCGCCATTCCATCGAGGAGATGGCCCGGGCCGCCCGGGACCGGGGATATGATTATCTGGCCATCACCGAGCACTCCAAGCAGGTGAGCGTGGCGGGCGGCATGAACGCCGACCGGCTGGCGGCCCATATCCGGGAGATCGAGACGGTCAACGACCGGATCGACGGAATCACGTTGCTCAAGGGGGTGGAGGTGGACATCCTGGCCGACGGCTCCCTGGACCTCCCCGACGGGATTCTAGGGGAGCTCGACATGGTGATCGCATCCATCCACTACCGGTTCGGTTTGCCCGACGACCGTCAGACCGAGCGGCTCCTGGCGGCCATGGACAACCCCCACGTCTCGATTCTGGGGCATCCCACCGGCCGGCTCATCGGGGAGCGCGAGCCCATGGGGATCGATATGGGACGGGTGATGGCCAAGGCCAAAGACCGGGCCGTTTGTCTCGAGCTCAACTCCTTTCCGGACCGGCTCGACCTGAGCGATATCCACTGCAAGATGGCCCGGGAGACCGGGGTGACGGTGGTTATCTCGACCGACGCCCACAGCACCGACGGCCTCGGCCTGATGCGCTACGGGGTGGGCCAGGCCCGCCGGGGCTGGCTGACTCCGGCCGACGTTCTCAACACGGCGGGGCTGGATGCGGTGAGGTCGCGCCTCAAGCGGGGGTGAATCGGCGTGGAGCGGGGCGGTCAGCCGCCCAGGACCTGGCGGATCAGCTCGGCGATCTCTTTGCGGACCATCGGCTTCATGGCAATGGCGTCGATGGCCTTGCCGTTTCCTCCTTTGAGATCCGCCACCCGGTCGGAAAAGCCGGTGGAGAGGATCACCGGGAGGTCGGGCCGGATCTCCCGTGCCTGCTGAGCCAGCCGCTCCCCGGTAAGGCGGGGCATGGTGAGATCGGTGATGAGAAGATCGAACCGGTCCGGGGACTCTCGGATAAGGTCGAGAGCCGCCACGCTGTCGCGCAACCCGGTGACCTGGTAGCCCAGTCGCTGGAGCATCTCCGTCTGGAGCAGGACGATCTGCTCCTCGTCATCGACCACGAGGATGTGCTCGTCGCCGCCCTCGATATCCCCCTCGGGGGCGGCCGGCTCCGGCTCCGCCTCTGCCGTTTTCGGATCGAGGGCCGGGAGGTAAACGGTGAAGGTGGTTCCCTGGCCGGGAGTGCTGTCGGCAACCACCTCCCCGCCGTTCTGGGTGACGATCCCGTGGACCACCGACAGGCCCATCCCGGTGCCTTTGCCCTGGGCCTTGGTGGTGAAATAGGGCTCGAAGATCCGGTCCCGGGTGCCCGGGTCGAAGCCGTGGCCGGTGTCGGAGACGATCAGGCGGATGTAGATGCCGGGCGGCAAGTCCGGGACCGATGATCGATCTTCCGCCGGCACGGTCTCGAGGATGATATCGAGCCGGCCGCCGTCCGGCTCCATGGCCTGATAGGCGTTGGTGAGGAGGTTCATGGCCACCTGGTGGATCTGGGTGGGGTCCGCTTCCACCGGCGGGCAGCTCGCGTCGATCCGGTCAATGATCGTGATGGTGCTGGGCAGGGTGGCTCGGCCCAGCTTGACCAATTCTTTCAAGATGAGCTGTATCCAGACCCGGCCCCGTGTCGGCGTGGCCCGGCGGCTGAAGGTGAGGATTTGCCGGACCAGGTCCCGGGCCCGCTGGGTCGCCTTCAGGATGCCGTCCACGTGGCTCCGCTGGACCGTACCCGGTGCGGCCTCGTCCTGGAGCATCTCGGCAAAGCCCATGATGGGAAACAGGATGTTGTTGAAGTCGTGGGCGATCCCCCCGGCCAGGGTCCCGATGGCCTCCATTTTCCGGGCCTGCTGGAGCTGGTCGGCCAGGGTCAGCTCAGCGGTGATGTCCCGCTTGACCGCCACGAAGCTCACGATCTCCCCGGACTCGTCCGTCACCGGCGAGATGGTGGCCTCCTCGGTGAATTGCCGGCCGTCCTTGGATCGGTTGATGATCCGCCCCTGCCAGCGATTGCCCGAGGTGATGGTCTTCCAGAGGTTCCGGTAGAATTCCGGCTTGTGGGCTCCGCTTTTGAGAATCCGGGGCGTCCGGCCGATCACCTCGTCATGCCGATAGCCGGAGACCTCCAGAAAGGCGGGGTTGGCGTACCGGATGACCCCCTTGCGGTCGGTGATGAGGATGGCCTCGCCGGTCTGCTCCATGGCCATGGCCAGCCGGCGGAGCTCGATCTCCCGCTCCTTCCGGGCGGTGATGTCGTGGAGCTGCTCGACGACCATGGTGACGGCCTCGTCCTCGTCCCGGATGGGGATGACGTTGGCCTGAAACCAGCGGTTGAATCTTTTGACGTACTTTTCGACGGTCTCGTTCTTCCCGCCGCGGAGGGCGAGGGATGTGGCGCAGTCCTCGCAAGGGCGATCCTGGCCGATGAGCTCGTAGCATTTCCGGCCGATCACCGTTTCTTTGGGCCGGTCCATGAGGGCATATCCGGCCTTGTTGTAAGCGATGATCGAGTGGTCCGGCCGCTGGAGCCCGATCACGTCGGGAATCCCGTCCAGGATGGTCTGGAGCGTCCGCTTCTGCTGCTCCAAAGACGCCTTGGCCCTCTCGCGCTCGGTGACATCGACCAGAGTCATCAGGTTGGCGGTCCGGCCCCGCCACCGGATCGTCCGGGAATACTGCTCGACCCATCGGTTTTCGCCGTCCTTGCGGACCCCGAGGTAAACGTACTGGTGGACCACCCCCTCGGTTTCCCCCCGGATCTTCTTCCCGGCCTGGTCCTTCACGAAATCCCGGTGGTCGGGGTGAACCATCCGGACGGTTTCGGCCAGGGGCATCTCCAAAAGCTCGGCTTCGGTGTAGCCGGTCAGGCGGACGTAGGCCGCGTTGACGTAATCGAAGCCGTCCTCGGTCAGGATGGCGATGCTCAACAGGGACTGCTCGGAGATCCGGCGGAACATCTCCTCGCTTTCCCGGAGCGCCGTCTCGGCGGTTTTCCGGACGATGACATCCCAGGCCATCCCGGCGAACCGGGAGAGGACGGACAAATCCCGTTTGGTGTATCGGGTCGGCTTGTTGCCCACCCCGACCATGGCCACGATGGTCCCGTTTCTGAGCACCGGGAGAGTCATCACCCGGGTGATGGGGACATGGTCGTCGGGGAGGCCCCGGCGGTGGGCGGCATTGGGATAGTCGTTTTCGATGGCCGGCTCGCGGGTCCGGAGGCAGTCGGCCCAGATGCCGGCGGTTTTCAGGTCGAAGTGGCGCTGGAAACCGGCGGGGTCCGCTCCGGCGGCGAGGGTGGCCGAGGACCAGACGGGGGTCGAAATCGACCGCTCGTCTGACGACATGAGGTGGAAAAAGGCCACCCGGCTTTCCGTGAGCCGCTCGGCGTCGTCGGCGGCCCGCTGGAGCAGGTCATCCACGGAACCGGCGGCGGCCAGCTCGCTCAGGCCCAGGCGGGCCTCCATAATCCGCTCCATCCGCCGGCGCTCGGTGATGTCCCGGCCGGCGTAGAGGGTTCCGGGGGCTCCGCTGCCCGGAGCCGCCACCGCCGTCTGGATCACCTGGAGCCAGCGGGCTCCGTCGGGGCCGTCCATCCGGACGTCGTCGCCCGAGGGTCCGTTGCCTTCGGCCGGGGCTGCCGCCGGCGGAGGGAGCGGAGCGGCGCCGGGGTCCGGGAAGAGGTCGGCGTCGGTCCGGCCGATGATCTCCGATTCGCCTCGCCCCAAAAGCTCGCAAAAGGCCGGGTTGACGGCCCGATAAGCCCCGCCGGCCTCCTTGACCGCCATGATGTCGGGGGTCGAACGGAAGATCGCCCGGAGCAGGGACCGCTCCCGCTCCAGCTCCGTCCGGGCTTCCACCAGGTCGGTCACGTCCTGGGCGATGGAGAGGAGCTTGGCTTCCCCGTCGATGGTGATGACCTCACCGGTGTACCGGCAGTCGATCCGGCCTCCGGTCCGGCTGATCAGGCTGAGGGGCATCCGGTCGACCCGCCCGTTTTTCAGAAGCCGGCGCCGGAGCTCCTCCCGGTCCGAGGGCCGGATAAATCCGAGGTCCACCGAG
>CAYNGG010000312.1:0-5172 GCA_964396575.1 uncultured Desulfobacteraceae bacterium
CCGGGGGCCGGGGCGGCGTGATGGCCGATCATCTTGGTGTCGATAAGCTCCAGGGGGCGGGTCCGGAATCGGGGCAAGACGGTTACGGTCATCCCCGTGAACGCGCCGAATGGACACCGCTGGACAAAGCCGGAGGCCTCCATCCGCTGGGTGATCCGCCCCGCCGGGAGCTGGCCGATGGTTTTCCAGCAGACGGGAAGGTTCCCGGCCACCTCCCGAACCATCTGCTTGAGGTCCCAGATGGAGAAAAACCGGGCGTGGGCGTAGAGGGTCCGGGTGAAGAACCGCTTGACCCGCAGCCCGCTCCCCTTGAGGGAATGGGGATTGAGCACCCCCACGAAGACCCGGTATCGGGTCACGCGGAAGGCCTCGGCAAGGGCCTGGCGAGGGTCCTCGACAAACTCCAGGGTCTTGATCAGACAGGTGTAGTGGAAGCTGTTGTCGTCAAAGGGCAGGTCCTCGGCAAAGCCCTGGTGAAGGGATGCCCGGTGGCCGACCCGCTCCCGGGCGATCCGGAGCACCGGCTCTGAGGGGTCCAGTCCCGAGGCATCTATGCCCCGCTCCAGAAAGGCCGCCAGGGTCCCGCCGGTGCCGCACCCGATGTCCAGCAGCGCGTCCAGCCGCGCCGGCCGGAGCATCTCAAAAGTAAGCCGCCGCTCCAGATCGGAAGTGATCTGGTTGCAGGGCTTGTTCATCCCCGCCTCCCAGGCGAGGGCATCGTCTTGGCTGAACACATATCCCATACGCATAGTCTATTGCGATAAAGCGATTTGATCAAGTGGAACTTGACACCCCCGTCGTATTTCAATAGTATTTCCAGTCAGAATATATAAAGACCTCCGAGGTTTCCAACTTTTTGGAGACCTTGGATGTCTTAGAGGAGCACGGATGATCAAAGCTCACCGCTTTCTTTTTTATCTGATGCCGGCCATCGGCCTGACCGTCGCGTTGATTGCCGGAGCGCCGGTTCCCGGCCACGCCCAGGGCGATGTCCGGGACCCCATCCTGGCCGGGAGCTGGTATCCGGCCGCGCCCGCTGAGCTGACGGCGGCGGTGACCGGGTATCTGACCAACGCCGGTCCGGTTGAGGCGACCGGCCGACCCGTCGGCCTCATCGTCCCCCATGCCGGCTACCGCTATTCAGGGCCGGTGGCCGGCCACGCCTACCGAGTGATAAAAGGCCGGGATTATGATACCGTGGTGGTGGTCGCGCCGAGTCACCATCTTCGGTTCGACGGGGTGTCGGTTTACAACGGCGCCGCCTACCGGACTCCTCTCGGGGATGTCCCCATCGACCGGAATCTGGTCGAGGCCCTCCGGGAGGATTTGAACCGGGTGCGCTATCGGGCCGAAGCCCACGCCCGGGAGCATTCCCTGGAAATCCAGCTACCCTTTCTTCAAACGGCCTTGGCTGATTTCCGCCTGGTGCCCCTGGTAATGGGGTCAGACGACCTGGCGACCTGCCGCTGGCTCGCCGACCGCCTGGCCGAGGTCCTGAAGGACCGGTCGGCCCTCCTGATCGCATCCACCGATCTCTCCCATTTCCAAGATGACAAAACCGCCCGGCGGCTCGACGGGGTGGTCCGCGAGCAGGTGGCGGCCTTCGATCCGATCAACCTTCACCAGCGTCTGCGCGAGGGGGCCTGCGAGGCCTGCGGGGGCGGCCCCATGGTCACCGTCATGCTGGCGGCCCGAGCCCTGGGCGCGGATAAAGGGGTGTTCCTGAACTACGCCACATCCGGCGATGTCACCGGCGAGCGCCGGCGGGTGGTGGGCTATCTGGCCGCCGCTCTGATGGCAACCGACGCCGGGGCGTCGGGCAACCCGCCGGATGCCGATGGACCGGGGAAACCGGTCGGGAGCCTCTCCGACGCGGACCGGGCGGCCTCCCTCCGGATCGCCCGGTCGTCGATCCGGGCTGAGATGGACGGGGAGCCGGTCCCGGATTTGACGGCTGATGCGAATTCTCCCGCCCTGGAGCAGCCGAGCGGGGCATTTGTGACCCTCGATATCAACGGTCGGCTCCGGGAATGTATCGGCCACATTGTGGGACGGCTGCCCCTGGCCGAAACGGTCTCCCGAATGGCCACCGCCGCGGCCTTCGAAGACCCCCGGTTTCCTCCGCTGAAGCCCGATGAGCTCGACCGGGTGACCATCGAGATCTCGGTTCTCGGCCCCCTGACCCCGGTGACCGAACCGGATGACATCCGGGTGGGAACCCATGGGCTTTATATCCAGCGCGGAGGCCGGTCCGGGCTGCTCTTGCCCCAGGTGGCCACCGACCACGGATGGGATCGGGATGAATTTCTGGCGGCCACCTGCCGGAAGGCGGGACTCCCGTCTGACGCCTGGCGGGACCCGGAGACCCGACTCCAGACCTTCACCGCCGAGGTCTTTTCCGAACCCGGAGGATCATCGTGACCATGGCATCTGAAATCAGCCGACGAGACTTTCTGGCCCGGTGCGGGCGATGCGCTCTGGTCTGCGCCGGGACTGGGGTGGTGGGTTGGCCCGCTCCCGAGGTCCGGGCCGCCGGAATGCCGACCCTCGAAAAGGGCTATATCGGCCGGATCCGATCGCCGTATTACACATCCCTTGGGGACAAGACGGTCCGGTGCGAGCTCTGCCCCCGGTTCTGCGAGGTGGCGGCCGGCGAGCGGGGCCACTGCGAGGTCCGGGAAAACGTTGACGGCATCTACTACTCCCTGGTTTACGGCAACCCCTGCGCCGTCCACGCCGACCCGATCGAGAAAAAGCCCTTTTTCCACGTCCTGCCCGGCACCCGGTCGTTTTCCCTGGCCACCGCCGGGTGCAACATGGACTGCAAATTCTGCCAGAATTGGGAGATTTCACAAGCAGTCCCGGAGGAGACCCACAACTACAAGCTGACCCCCGAGGATGTCGTCGCCCTGGCCGAACGTTACGGGTGCCGGTCCGTCGCCAGCACCTACGTCGAGCCGACCATCTTCATCGAGTACATGCTCGCCATCGGAAAACGGGCTCGGCGGGCGGGGATTCTGAATGTAATCCATTCCAACGGCTACATCAATCCCGGCCCCTTAGACGACCTCTGCGAGGTTCTCGACGCCGCCTGCATCGACTTGAAAGGCTTCACCGAGGATTACTACCGGGAGATGACCGGCGGTCGTTTGGCCCCGGTCCTCGAGACCCTCAAGCGGTTGAAAGCGGCGGGGGTTCACATCGAGCTGGTCAACCTGGTGGTTCCGGGAAAAAACGACGCTGAGGCGACCCTCCGGGAAATGTGCGACTGGATTGCCGAGACCCTGGGGCCGGATGTCCCGCTCCACTTCTCCCGGTTCCATCCGATGTACCGGCTCAAAAGCCTGCCGCCGACCCCGGTTTCGACCCTGGATCGAGCCCGAAAGACGGCCCAGGCGGCGGGGCTCCGGTTCGTCTATCTGGGGAACGTCCCCGGGCATCCGGGGGAGAGCACCGCCTGTCCTGAATGCGGCCGGCGGATCATCGAGCGGACCGGCTACCGGATCGGCGAGATGGCCGTTCAAGACGGTGCCTGCGCCCACTGCGGGACCTCGATTCCCGGGATCTGGTCGGCCCCGGCGGCGAAGCAATAAGCAGGTGCTCCCACCGGCCGGAACGGGCCGGGGCCGCCTTCCCTTCATAATGAAAACAGATTCTTACGCCGTCACTCCCGTCATCCTGAAGACCGAAGCCGTTTACCGCCGGATCACCTCGAACATCGAAGCGGTGATGCGGGGGCAGGCCGGCGCCATCCGGTTGCTGCTGGCCGCCTTTGCCGCCGGGGGACACGTGCTCCTGGATGACTACCCCGGCACCGGCAAGACGACTTTGGCCAAAGCCCTGGCCCGGTCGGTGGAGGCCCGGTTTACCCGGGTTCAGTTCACCCCGGACCTCTTGCCCTCGGACATCCTGGGGGTCTCGATCTTCGACCAGGGCGATCAGCGGTTCCATTTCCATAAAGGGCCGATCTTCACCGATATCCTTTTGGCCGATGAGATCAACCGGGCCTCGCCCCGGACCCAGTCGGCTCTCCTGGAGGCCATGGCCGAGTCCCAGGTGAGCATCGAAGGGAAGATCCGGCCGCTGGAGGGGCTCTTTTTCGTCATCGCCACCCAGAACCCGGTGGAGTCCCGGGGCACCTATCCGCTCCCCGAAGCCCAGATGGACCGGTTTGCCATGCGCTTTCGACTCGGCTATATCTCGGCCGACGACGAGGCGGCCATGCTGACCGATCAGGAGAACGGCTCCCCGGTGGACGCGGTCCGGCCGTGCGTCACGGCCGAGGATGTCCTGCGGCTCAAGGCCGAATCCCGATCAGTCCGGGTCAGCGAGGAGATCAAGCGGTATGTGGTCGATATCGTCCGGGCCACCCGATCAGCCCCCGGCATCACCCTGGGGGCCAGCCCCCGGGCCTCTCTATCCCTGATGAAGATCGCTCAGGCCCTGACCCTGTTCGACGGCCAGGCTTTCGTCACCCCCGAGCAGATCCAGGAAATCGCCGTGCCGGTGATCGCTCACCGGATGGTGATGGACCCGCAAGCCCGGTTCTCAGGCCAGAACGCTGAGGATGTGGTCGAGGAGATCCTGCGGACCATCCCGGTTCCAAGCTGAAAATCTCCATGCGCGAGGATGCCCCTTCTTTTTTCAACGGCGAGACGTCGTAATCTAAAATCTAAAATCTAAAATCTAAACGATATGCGCTATATCCTCTACCTGAGCTTCCGCCGCCTGTTTTCCTTCCAGCGGCGGTTCCGGCGCCGGCTCACCCGGGGCGGCCGGCTCCTGTTTTTCGGGATCATCGCCGCCGCGGTGGTGGGGATAGACACCAACCGGAGTATGGGATATCAGGCATTTAGCCTCATGACGGCGATGCTCCTGACGGCGGCCGCCGCGACCCCGTTTTTCCGAGCCCGCCTGTCCGCCCGCCGGCATCTCCCCCGATTCGGTACCGTTGGCCAGCCTTTTACCTACCGGATCGAAATTCGGAACCGTTCCGGCCGGTCCCAGCAGGGCCTGCTTTTCTTCGAGGAGGGGGCTGACCCCCGCCCCGACTTTCAAACCTTTGCCAACACCCCGGAGCCGGGGGAGCGTGGCCGGAACCGGTTTGACCGGTGGATCAAGTTTTACCGCTGGCAGTGGCTGGTGGGCGAGGCCGGTGGTGATCTGCCCCGA
>CAYNGG010000313.1:0-5164 GCA_964396575.1 uncultured Desulfobacteraceae bacterium
CGGCCCTCCCGGACGCCCCCCCGACGTCGGCCATCTGCCTTTACGTGACCCTCGAACCCTGCCTGATGTGCTATGCCGCCATGATGCTGACCGGCATCGGCCGGGTGGTTTACGCTTATGAGGACGTCATGGGCGGCGGGACCGCCTGCCCGATCGAGGCCCTCCCCCCCCTTTACGTAAACCGACAAATGACGATCGTCCCCCACGTCCGCCGGCGGGAGAGCCTCGACCTCTTCCAAGCCTATTTCGCCGCCCCACAAAACGACTACTGGCGCGACAGCCTCCTGGCCCGCTACACCCTCGATCAATAATCAGGCCGAACATCCCGACTGGCCCGAAATTTGCTTCTCTTTCTAAGCCTGAGAAAAAGTGTAAACCCCCCGGCGGGGCCGCCGTCCGGGGGGGAGCCCATTTCATTTTTCACGAAAGGAGCATTTCATGAACCTCGATCGTCGGAGCTTTCTGGCCGCCCTGGGCGCGGCGGGCGCCTCGGTGGCCGGCACCCCCAGGACGGGGGCGGCCCGATCCGGTTGGGAATCGAGCGCGCCGCCCGACCCCTATGGCTGTCTGGTGGATCTCACCCGGTGTATCGGCTGCCGGAAGTGCGAGGCAGCCTGCAACACGGTCAACGAGCTGCCGGACCCGGACCGGCCTTTTGACGACCTCCGGGTCATGCTGGAGGGGCCGCGCCGACCGGACGCGGAGACCTTTACAGTCGTAAACCGCTACTATCCCGGCCAGATCGATGAGCGGGGGGAGCTCTTATCCGTTGACGTCAAGGTCCAGTGTATGCACTGCCAGGACCCGGCCTGCGTCTCCGCCTGCATCACCGGAGCCTTGCAAAAGCGGGACAACGGGGCCGTTTACTACGATGTGGGCCGCTGCATCGGCTGCCGTTACTGTATGGTCGCCTGTCCCTTCGAGATCCCGGCCTACGAGTACAGCGACCCCCTGGCCCCCCGGGTCCGGAAATGCACCTTCTGTTTCGACCGGATTCAGAAAGCGGGCGGGCTGCCGGGATGCGTGACCATCTGCCCGGTGGAGGCCCTCACCTTCGGAAAGCGGGCCGACCTCCTGGACCTCGCCAAAACCCGGCTTACGGAAAACCCCGGCAAGTACATCGACCATATTTACGGCGAGCACGAGGCCGGCGGGACCTCCTGGCTCTACATCGCCGGCGTGCCCTTCGAGCGGGTGGGGTTCCAGGATCTGCCATACCAGCCCATGCCCAAGCTCACCGAGACGATCCAGCACTCCCTGTTCAGCTACCTCTGGTCCCCCATTCTCCTTTTTGCCGTCCTGGCCGGGGTGATGGGGTGGACGTCCCGCCGGGGCGGCGGCGATCCGGCGCCCCCTTCGGAGAAAGGAGAGACGCGATGAGTCATTCGACCCAACCGGTCGATGCCCGGTTCTGGACCCCCGGGGTCCTGGTCCTCGCGGCGGTGATGATCGCCGGGGGCCTGGCCCTCGTGGCTCGATATACCGGCGGCCTCGGCTATGTGACCAACTTGAGCAACAGTCACCCATGGGGACTCTGGATCGCCATTGACGTGGCCTCCGGAGTGGCTCTGGCGGCCGGCGGGTTCACTACCGCCCTGTTGGCCCATATCCTCGGCCGGCACCATTACGAGGCGGTCACCCGCCCGGCGCTCTTGACCGCCGCCCTGGGCTACACCTTTGTGGCCTTCGGGGTCTTCCTTGATATTGGTCGCTCCTGGGCGATCTGGAAGCCGGTCTTCTTCTGGAACCCGAATTCGGCCCTCTTCGAGGTGGCCATGTGCGTGGTGATCTACCTCCATGTCCTCTGGATCGAGTTTATCCCCATCATCGCGGAGCGTTTCGGGGACCGGTTCGCCCCCTTGCGCTGGCTCGACGCCGGCCTGGACAAGGTCTTATGGGTCTTCATCATCCTGGGAGTGGTCCTGTCCTGCATGCACCAGTCGAGCCTCGGGACGCTGCTCCTCATCGCCCCCACCAAGCTCCATCCCCTCTGGTTCACCCCGCTTCAGCCGCTCTTCTTTCTCCTGAGCGCTTTTGCGGTGGGCTATCCCATGGTGATCTTCGAAACCACCATCGCCACGTCGTCACTGAAACGGGACCCGGAGATGTCGGTGCTGACTCCTCTGTCCCGATTCACCGTCGCGATCCTGGGGCTCTACCTGCTCCTGAAAGTCGGGGACATGATGTATCGCGGCACCTACGTTTATCTTCTGGACTTCAGCGCCCAGAGCAACGCTTTTCTGGTGGAGATGCTCCTGGGAGTGATCCTGCCCTTCGGGCTTCTGTTGAGCGGCCGGGTCCGACGGTCCCGGCGAGGGCTCTTTACCGCGGCCTGCCTGATCATCGGCGGCGTTTTGATCAACCGGATTAACGTCTTTCTGATCGGATTCCGGCCGACCTACGCGGACGGACCGTACTTCCCCGCCATCGGCGAGATCCTCATCACCGCCGGGTGCGTGGCCGCGATCATGTTTCTCTACCGCCTGATGGTCACGGTCTTTCCGGTCCTGGGCGGATCGAAGGAGGTGACCTCATGAGCCGAAAGCTTCTCTTTGTCCTGATCATTTTTGGAGGGGCAATGGTCGGGGTTCAGTTTATTTCGGCCCCGATGCCGGATGGGCTCAACGCCGCCGCGCCCCCGGCCGAGGCCCCCGTTCCGGCCGACGACACCTGGACGGCTCCGGATCAGGAGGCGGCGAAGGCTCGGGCCCACGAGCCGGTGGACTTTGTGAAAGAAGTCCGGGAGGAGTTTCCCGGCGTCCGGCGCCAGCGGCTCCTGGACCTGGGGCTGAGCATCGATGACATCCCTCACAGCTACTTTCTCCTGGACAGCCCGATCATCAAAAAGCTGGAAGACCACTACGGGCCGGTCCGGTTTATGCACTCGAAGCACGCCGCCTCGGTGAATGACTGCTCCGCCTGTCACCATTACCGGCCGGCCGACCCGGCCGCCAGCGAGACCGTCCGGTGCGCCGCCTGTCATCAGGAGCCCTTCAAACCGGGGTTCGCTCAGCGGCTGGGCCTCAAGGCGGCCTACCACCTGAATTGTCTGGGCTGTCATGAGGAGATGAATCAGGGGCCGGTGGACTGCGTCGGCTGTCACGCCAAAAAGGTCCCGGACCACAAGGACCTGGTAAAGCTCCCGGCGGACCCGGAGCCCACCGAGGTGACCGCCGAATGCCTCCGGTGTCACGCCGAAGAGGGCGACGAGATGCTCACCAGCGCCCACTGGCTCTGGAAAGGGCCGTCCCCCTATACCATGCGGCATACACGGGATGTCTATAGCGGAAAGGCCACCAACACCATCAACAATTTCTGCATCGCCCTGCCGAGCAACTGGCCTCGATGCACCAGTTGCCACGCCGGATACGGCTGGGAGGACGACACCTTCGATTTCACCGACAAGACGAAGATGGACTGCCTCGTCTGCCACGATACCACCGGGACTTATAAAAAGGTACCCACGGCGGCCGGGATGCCCGACCCCGAGGTGGACCTCGTTCACGTGGCCCGGAACGTCGGCCGGACCAGCCGGAAGTCCTGCGGAGACTGCCATTTCCAGGGCGGCGGGGGCGACGCGGTGAAGCACGCGGATATGTCGAGCGTCCTCTACACACCGGAACGGAGCTGCGATGTCCACATGGGCGGCTACGACTTCCAATGCGCGGAATGTCATCTGACCCGAAATCACAAAATCTACGGGCGGTCCATCTCCGTCCCGGTGGCCGAAGGCAGCCGGTCCTGCGAGATTTGCCATACCGAGGCCCCCCACTACGGAGAGACCCTCCTCGATCATCACCTGAACAAGCACTGCGACACCCTATCCTGCAACACCTGCCATTCGCCGGTTTACAGCAAGTGCAACCCCACCAAACAGTATTGGGACTGGTCAAAGGCCGGAGACAAATCCCGGAAGCCGAAGAAAGGCAAGTACGGGATGCCCGATTACTCCTGGAAAAAAGGCGAGTTCCGCTGGGAGGAGAGCGGGAAGCCGACTTATGCCTGGTACAACGGCTACGTCGAGCGGTACTTTATCGGCGACCCCATCGACCCGGAAACGGTGACCCGGATCACCGATCCGGCCGGGAGTATCCGGGACCCGAAGTCGAAGATCTATCCCTTCAAGGTGATGGAAGGCATCCAGGCGGCCGATGCGGTCCACAATTACCTCCTGGTGCCCCACCTCTTCGGTCCCGGCGGCTACTGGAAGACCCTCGACTGGCAAAAGTCCTTCACCGAGGGTATGGCCGCCGTGAATCTCCCGTACAGCGGGGAGTACGAGTGGGTGAAGACCGAGATGTACTGGGGCATCCACCACGAGGTCATGCCCAAGGAGATGGCCCTTTCCTGTGTTCAGTGTCACGATAGCCTGACCGGGGATAAGACCTGCAACCGGTGCCACCAGGACAACCGGGATGTTGACTTCAAGAAGCTGGCTCAGAAGGGGACCGACTTCAGTTTCATGGCGTCAAGGGGCCGGGATGTCTCACACCTGGTCGACCAGACCGATTACATTAACTTCAAGTCCCTGGGCTACAAGGGGGACCCCATCATCCACGGCGGTCGGTTCAAAAAGCTGCCGCTGGGCAGCGTGGTAAAGGGGGAAGCGGAGTAAGCGCCGTGTGTCCGATCCACCCGCTACCTGACGTTTCCAAGGGACGTTCCTTCGGCGACTGAAAAAGAGAGGGGCTGCGGCCCCTCCAGATGAAAAGGCCCACCGCATCAACGCGATGGGCCTTTCATCCTGGATGCCGCCCGCCGGATGCCATGGGTTGATGATTGACGGTGCCGGGGGGCTCTGGTATATAGGAATTGGAGCGGGGGCAGACTCAATGGAAAGGAAAATCCGAGGCGAGTTGACATTATAATGCCGCGAAAGTTGCCGCCCAGTGAGATGTACGAGCTATTTTGGAGCCATTTGAAATCAACCAGACCGCAAGGGAATCAGGGATGATTGGATTCAGTGTCTGATGATACAAACAGGGAGCTCGGCATAACAAGCCATGCGGACGGAAGCGGTTCGTAGAGCCGAGAAAATGGCCCATGGGGATCGGGAGAAGCTCTACAGATCCACATGGAGAATCAATCACTGCGTGTCTCCGTGGCTCTGTGCGATAAAATGAACGAAGCGGAAGGATGATGTGTATATCTCGCACGGAGACAC
>CAYNGG010000314.1:0-5146 GCA_964396575.1 uncultured Desulfobacteraceae bacterium
TTACTCAGTCCTCACCCTATCGGGACCGCCCCGGCGGCAAAATGGGTCCCATTCCCCATTTTTTCGTCAGAAGCCCTGTATTTCCGGTTCGAGCGGGGGCGTTCTCTTGTGGACCGCCCCGGCTTCTGGTATAGAGATAATCTCATTTGACCCGGGTGCGCCCTCCGTGGGGGGACCGGACCCGATTGACCCCCAAGACCAGTCGAGGCAAAAGGTTACATGATGAATCGGCGACGTGAGACGACTTGCCGGGGGCTGGCCCTGGCTCTGGCCATCCTCATGGTGATGGGAGCGGGTTGCTCCCGGAAATTTTCATCGAGTCTGCTGCCGTCTGAAAAGCGGGAGGCCCGGTCTCCCTGGGCATCCTTTGACGAGGCCAAATCGGCTTATGACGAGATCATCCCTTACAAAACGACCATCGAAAACCTCCGGGAGCTGAAGTTCGACCCTTACACCACCCCCAACATCGAGATGCTTACCTACCTGGAGATCATCGAGCAGTTCATGCCCAACACCAACATCCGGCAGGAGGACCTGGACGTCGGCATCCAGGACTGCCTTTCATCCAAGGAAAACTGCCGGGCCTACGATATCAAACAGCGGAAGATTTCCCAGGAGCGTTACGGCAACGTTTTTCTTGATGTCCTCAACTTTCGGCGGCGGACCAAGCGGACCGGCTGGGAGTTCCATGCCATCATCGTCCTGAAGGACGATCTGGTGGTTTACAAGCTCTGGAACGGCACGCCCAACGTGGACGAGACCATCGACGAAAAGCGCCCCCTCGGGCCGCTCCAGGACATGGGGACCTGGCATCGGATTCTCCTGCCGTGATCCTCACGGCGTAAGCCGCCGGTTGATTTCCTCGAGAGTCTGGCGGGCCGCCCGGAAGTCGAAGCGATCGATCTGGTCGGCCAGCTCGGCGGCCTGATCCGGGACTCCCTGGGATGCCAGCCAGGCCCGGAGCCCCGCCAAACAGGCCCCGGCCCGGGGGCTGTTCACGTTCACCAGCGCCGACAGCTCCGCCAGCCCGGCCGTTCCCACCGATGTACCCGCCCCCGCCGGTCCGCCCGGTCCGTCGGCTCCGTTCCCGTCGGCCAATTCGTTCAGGGCCGCCCGTAACCGGGCCAGATCGGCCTCGATCCGGCCGTCGTCGTTCTCCCGCAATCCCGCCTCGAGCTGCTCGGCGGCCGCCTGGACCCGGGTGGCCGAGAGGTTCCCGGCCACCCCCTTGACCGTATGAGCCAGACGGTTTGCCGCTTGGAGGTCCCCCTCGGACCGGGCCGCCGCGATCCGGTCGGCCGCGTCTCCGAAATCCCGTCGGAGCCGGCCCACCAGCTTCTCGAGAAGCCCGTGGTTTCCCCGGAGCCGGGCCAGGGCAGCGTCCATGTCGATGCCCCGTAACGCCGGGCCGCCCCTGGCTGGAGCGTCCATGTCGGGGATGTCCGGAGTCTGGGCGGGCGGAGCGTCCGTCTCCGTCGCCCCCAGGCACCGGCCCAGAACCTTGAAAAGCGCCGTCGTGTCGATCGGCTTGGTGATATAGTCCGTCATTCCGGCGGCCAGGCACCGATCCTGATCGCCCTGCATGGCGTGGGCGGTCATGGCGATGATGGGGACCGGCGCTTTCCCCGCCTCCGCCGCCCGAATCCGGCGGGTGGCTTCGAGCCCGTCCATCACCGGCATCTGGATGTCCATGAGCACCGCGTCAAAGCGGCTGTCCGACTGGATGATCGACAATGCCCGAGCCCCGTCTTCGGCCACCACCACTTCGGCTCCGGCGCCGGCCAACAGCTCCCGGGCCACCTGCTGGTTGATGGGGTTGTCCTCCACCAGCAGGACCCGGACCCCGGTGAAATCCGGAGTTTCGGCCGCCGCCGTCGCCGCCTCGATCCCGCCCGGCTCGCCGAAGAGCTCCAGGATCGCGTTGAAGAGCGACGACTGCTTGACCGGCTTGAGCACAAAAGCGTCCACCCCGGCGTCCCGGGCCCCGTGGATTTCCTCCTCACGGCGGAAGGTGGTCACCATCAGGATGGGCAGGTGGCGGGCTCCCCGGTCGGATCGAATCCGGCGGACGGCCCGGAGGTCCTCGAGACCCGGCACCCGCCAGTCCAGGATCACCAGGTCCGCCGGGGGCGGGGTGATTTCCAGGACTCCGGCGAGGGCGTTTTCGTCCTCGACCGGCGTTACCGAGAAGGAAAAGGAAGCCAGCATCCGGGCGGTGGCATCTCGCGAGGTGGGGTGACGGTCCATCAGGATGACCCGCAGCCCTTCAAGTGCCGGGGGAAGGGTGACGACGGTCCCCGTGCGCCGAGCGGGGTCGGCCGGAAGGGCGAAGTCGGCGGTGAAGGTGAATCGGCTTCCGCCGGTCGGGACGCTTTCCGCCCAGATTCGCCCGCCCATGAGCTCCACCAGCCGCCGGGAGATGGTCAGCCCCAGGCCGGTGCCGCCGTACCGCCGGGTGATGGAGTCATCCGCCTGGGTGAAGGGGTCGAACAGGACCGCCAGCCGCCCCGGCTCGATCCCGATCCCGGTATCCTGGACCGTAAACCGGAGCCGGGCCCGCTCGTCGGTGACTTCGGCCGCCGTCACCCGGACAACGATCTCGCCGGACTCGGTGAATTTGACCGAATTGCCGGTGAGGTTGATCAGGACCTGGCTCAGCCGGAGAGGGTCGCCCACCAAATCCCGGGGGACTTCCGGGTCGGATGTGATCACCAGGTCCAGGGACTTTTCGGCCGCCTTGCCCGAAAACATGTCCGACAGGTTCTCCAGGACCTCGGCCAGGTCGAACGGGTCGGCCGCGAGGTCGAGCTTGCCGGCCTCGATCTTCGAGAAGTCGAGGATGTCGTTGATGATCCCCAAAAGGACCCGGGCCGAGCCCCAGATTTTGGTCAGGTAGTCCCGCTGCCGGCGGCTCAGGTCGGTCTTGAGGGCCAGGTCGGTGAGCCCCATGATGGCGTTCATGGGGGTCCGGATCTCGTGGCTCATGTTGGCCAGAAACTCGCTTTTGGCCCGGGTGGATGCCTCGGCCGCCTCACGGGCCCGCTCAGCTTCGGCCTTCTCCTTAGCCTCGGTGATCTCCGTGAGCAGGCCGTCGTAGTAGAGGAGCCGTCCCCCGCCGTCCCGGATCGCCTGGACGGAAATGGAGACCCAGATGATCTCCCCGTCCCGGCGCCGGAGCCGGGCCTCCTGGCCGTTGACCCGGCCGCCTTCCCGGAGCCGTCGCCGCATCCGGCGACAGTCGCGCCGGTGGACAAAGAGCTGGCGCCGGACGTCGGTTACCGCCGCGCTCAGGGCATCGGGGCCGGGGTAGCCCAGAATCCGGGCCATGGATGGGTTGGCGCCGATGATCCGTCCCGACGGGGCCGTCTGGAAGATCCCCTCGATGGCGTCGTTGTAAAGGGTCCGGTAGCGCCGCTCCGACTCCCGCAGCCGGGCGTAGTAGAGCACAATGGCCCCCAGGATGGCCGACATCACCAGGACCGCCCCGGCCGCGTTCAGGATCAGCCCTCCATAGACACCTTTCCGGGAAAGGGCCACCTCCACCGTACCGATGGCCCGGCCATCGTAGGCAATCTCGGTGACCCCGGTCACCACCGCCGGCGAACGGCGCAGGTCGGCAAAGGTGGCGCCCTCGAACGGCTCCCGGCGGCGCTGGACCAGGGGCACCCCGTCGGCCAGGATTCGGACATGGACCATCCGCTCGTCCAGAAAGAGAGCCCGGACGAAGTTGTTCAGGTAGTCGTAGTTGAACTGCCAGATGGCCGGGGGGAGAGTGAGCTCCGCCAGGCGGAGAGCTTCGGTCAGACGGTCCTGAAGCCCCCGGTTGACGTGGCGGATGTTGATCCCGATGATGCCCGACAAACAGAGGATCACCGTGAAGACCCCGACGGCGATGAGGGGCCGGCTGATCCGAAGGGGCGACGGCCGGGCGGTGGCGGTATCAGGAATCATCGGACGACAGAAACACCTGATCGTACAACCGTCGGTAGATTCCCTTCCCTTCGGCGTCCAGCCACCGCTCGTAGGCCCGCCGATATTCGGCCGTGGGCCGGGCGTCCCGGAGGGCTCGGTTCACCGAGTCGATCACCGCCCGCCCCCAGTCGGTCCTGGAACAGCCCACATACCCCATCCAGGCCCGGGGATCGTCCAGGGTCTCGGTGAGGGCGACGCTGACAATGGCCTCCCGGACCCCGAGCCCTTCGGCCACGAACATGACTTCCTCGGGCAGCCCCAGGATGGCGTCCAGCCGGCCGGCCACCAGCATCCGGAGGAGATTTTCGAACAGATCGTCGCCCACGTAAATGTGGAGCTTGCCGGTCTTCCGATGGCGGTCGAGCACGGCGTCGAGGGGCCGGCCGTAGGAGCGGTTGGCGGCGATCCCCAGCCGGAGCTCCCCTTCATCCAGGACCGTCGCCAGGGAAATCGATTCGGTCTCTTCGATCCCCTCCGCGTCCTCGGCCCGAAGGATCAGCCGGTTGGGCAGGGTGAAGGTGCTGGGGATGGAAAAATAAATGAAATCCTTTCGTTCCGGTGTCTTGTAGAGGCTGACCGAGCAGACCGGCTGGCCCTGACGGTATTCGTGGTAGAGGCGGTTCATGTTCCCGAGGAGCGACTCGTGGGTGTATTCGGGCATCCGATCCTGGATGGCCTTCTGGATCACATCGCCATATCCCTGGCCCTTCAGAGGCCCTTCCGGGATGGAGACCGGGGGAAAGTCAGCGGTCATCCAGGTGATGGTCCGGTCCCCGGCGGGACAGGGGGCGGTCAGGGCCAGGATGGCCAGGATGCATCCCAGTATTTTGATCAATGAGACTGTTGGGCAATTCGTTAATCCTCGCATAACCCCTCCCCCCGGCCCCCTCCCCTAAAGGAGAGGGGGTGACATAAATCGTTTGATCTATTTGAAATCATGGCATAATCATTCCCCCCTTTTCTTTAGGTACGCAAATTAAAAAATAGAAAAATCTGCGAAAATCTGCGTAATCTGCGGATAAACAAAGCGCGATGGCACAAGCTTTGATCAATTCCGAGATGGGCATCCCCCATCCAGCCGGTGTTAAGTGTGTGTCAGGCAAAGCTCTTTTAAGAGAGGGGGCCGGGGGGAGAGGTCGGAGCTGGGCCGCACTGGCGTGCGGCGCTTCCAGGT
>CAYNGG010000315.1:0-5113 GCA_964396575.1 uncultured Desulfobacteraceae bacterium
AAAACAATTTGACGGTCGTCGGTCGGCCAGCCGCCGGTGAACAACCTTATTCACGAAAAAAAAATATCTCCGCCGTCGATGCCGGCGGATCATCATCCATTTTTATACCGTCATGGATAGAAAACACAACAATAATCGTATCGCCCGCCCGCCTTCGGTTGGACCACGGCCAGCAGGCGGTGGTCAGCCCCGATGACCTTCACCGGGCCGGACGCGCCGGTCGGGGGGATGTCGGCCGCCGCCAGGGGCGTTCCGTAGCCGATCTTGGCGGTCAGGGCGGCGTCGGCCCGATGGGCCGGCATGTCCCGGAGAGCTTCGGTCATTGGGATGATCCGCTCGCCCATTGTCCCCCTGTCGGCCAGCTTTCGCAGTTGCTCCAGCGGCGCGGCTTCGTCGATCGAGAACCCGCCGCTCCGAGTCCGCCGAAGGGCCTTGAGGTGGGCCCCGCATCCCAGGATCTCGCCGACGTCGTGGCAGAGGGTCCGAAGATAGGTCCCGGCGGAGCAGGCCACCGAAAACCGGACTTCGGCGCCGGTGATCGACTCGACGGTGATCTCGTCGATCCGAACCCGCCGGGCCGGCTTCTCCACCGCTCGCCCCGACCGGGCCAACCGGTAGAGCGGAACCCCTTCATGCTTGAGAGCCGAATAGACCGGCGGCACCTGATCGATCTCGCCCTGGAATTGGGCAAGGGCGTTCCAGATTTCGGTTTCGGTGAGCCGGCCGGCCGCGTCCGGGTCTCCGGAGAGAACCGTGCCGGTGGCGTCCTGGGTATCGGTCCGGGCCCCGAGGGTCATCACCGCGTCGTAAGCCTTGTCGCCGTGGAGAAAAAAGGCGGCCAGTCGGGTGGCCCGATTCAGGCAGCAGACCATGACGCCGGTGGCAAAGGGGTCCAGGGTTCCGGTGTGGCCGACCTTTTTCGCCCGGGTCATCCGCTTGACCCGGGCCACCACCTGGGCGGAGGTGAGGCTCGCCGGCTTGTCCACCACCAGGATGCCGCTCGTTTCGTCCGCCATGGCCATTCCGGTCAGATGGTCTCCGACAGGTCGATGATCTCGCTTTTAAGCTCGGCAATCCGCGATTCGATGTTGAAGCCGGCCGCGCTCCGGTGGCCGCCCCCGCCGAAATGGGCGGCGATGGCGCTCACGTCCACCGTGCCGTCGGAGCGGAGGCTGATGTGGAACGGCCGGGTTTCCTTCCCCGCGCCGTTGCCGTTGGTCTCGTTTTCGAGGATGAGGACCGCCACCTGGACGTCCTCGATCCGTCGAGCGTAGTTGATGATCCCGTCCACGTCCTCCGGATGGGTCCCGGTCTCCTCGAACATCCGCTGGGTCAGGGTCATCACCGAGAGCTTGCCGTTTTCGGAGATCTCGATCGAGTCCAGGGCCATGTTCAGGAGCTTGATCCGGCCCAGGGAATAGGTCCCGTAAACCTTTTGAGCCACCTGGTATGGATCGACTCCCCGCTGAACCATTTCCTCGCAGATGGCAAACGCCGACCGGTTCGTGTTGGAGAATCGGAACGAGCCGGTGTCCGTGAAGATCCCGGTATAGATGGCCGTGGCCATATCGGCATCCACCGGCACATCCATCCGCCGGATCAGGCGGTAAACGATTTCCGCCGTGGCGCAGGCATTGGTGTCAACCAGTTGGATGGTGCCGAACCCCGAGTTGGTGACGTGATGGTCGATGTTGATCACCGTGGGAATCCGGGCCAGGGCCGGGCCTCGGGCCCCGATGCGCTCAAGGTCCCCACAGTCAAGAATCACGGCGGTGTCGAACCGGGTCAGGTCCTCGATGTGCCGCTGGATTCGGCTCACCGACGGCAGAAACCGGTAAACGGCCGGGATCGGGCTTTCGATGTAAAACGTCGGCCGCTGATCGGCGGCGTAAAGGGCGAGACCCATGGCAACCAACGACCCCACCGCGTCACCGTCCGGATGGGTGTGAGTGGCCACCAGGATCCGCCGCTTAGTCATCAGGTGGCGTATGATCTGATCCACTACCGTCATGAATGGATTTGAGCAGGTGGTCGATGCGCTCTCCGTAGTCAAAGGATTCGTCGTAATAAAATTCGAGACTCGGCATGTACCGCAGCTCCACCTGGTCAGCCAGCTCCCGCTTGATATAGCCGGTGGCGCTCCGGAAACCGGCCAGCGCGGCGTCGGCCCGCTCGGCCCCACCGGTGATCGAAAAATAGATCCGGGCGATCTTCAGGTCTCCGGTCATCCGAACGGCGGTGATCACGGCCATCTCGAGCCGGGGGTCCTTGATCTCCTTGAGCAGGATCTCGGATACCGTCCGCTGGATCAGCCCGGCCACTCGATCCGCCCGTGAAAAGGACCTCATACGTTGAAAATCTCCATCTGAGTATCGATGACCTCGGCCAGACCCATGACCTCGACCAGGTTGAAAACTTTATCGACCTTGGCGTTGATCACCCCCCGGTCGTTGCCCACCAGGGCAAAGCCGATCTCCGCTCGGCTGTACCGGTCATTGGCGCCGACCTCAGCCACCGATGCGTTGAACTTGTTCCGAATCTGGGCGATGATCGATTTGACGATCCGTCGCTTACCCTTGAGAGAGTGACAGTCGTCGAGCTTGAGAACTATAATGCCGAGTCCGATTACCATACACACCGGGGTTGCCGCGGACGGCGGATGCACGAAAAAGGCGCCGATCCTCCAGGCGCCTCGCCATTTCCGTCCCCGTCGTCGCTAAAGGGCCGGCTTGACCTCCTCGAGATAGTAGCACTCGAGGATGTCGCCGACTTTGATGTCGTTGTAGTTATCGATGCCGATGCCGCATTCGTAGCCGCTTTGAACATCCTTGACGTCATCTTTAAAGCGCCGGAGTGATCCGATCTTCCCCTCGTAAACCACGATTCCGTCCCGGAGCAGCCGGACCAGCGAGTTGCGCTGGACCTTGCCGTCGGTGACATAGGACCCGGCAATGGCCCCTATTTTCGGGACATGGAAGACTTCGCGGACCTCCACTCGTCCAAGGGTCCGCTCCTCGTAAGTTGACTCCATCATGCCCACGATGGCATCCTGGATGTCTTTGATGGCGTTGTAGATGATGTTGTAGTACCGGATGTCCACGTGCTCTTCGGCCGCCAACCCCTGGACCTTGGCCGTGGGCCGGACGTTGAAGCCGATGATGATGGCGTTGGATACGGCGGCCAGAGAGATGTCCGACTCGGTGATCGTACCGGGCGCGGCGTGAATCACGTTGATCGAGACCTCATTATTGGAGAGCTTGGTCAGGGAGTCCCGGAGTGCCTCGATGGAGCCGTGGACGTCGGCCTTGATGATCAGGTTGAGCTCTTTGACCTCGCCGTCCCGCATCTGCTCGAAAAGCTTGTCGAGACTCAGCCGGCTCGTCTTGGCCAGCTCGACGGACCGCTGTTTCTGAACCCGGTGATCGCTGACCTGCTTGGCGCTCTTATCGTCCTCCAGGCCCACCAGCTCGTCGCCGGCGTTGGGCACCCCGGACAGTCCCAGGATTTCCACGGGGATGGAAGGGCCGGCCGATTCCACCTGGACTCCCAGGTCGTTGAGCATGGCCCGGACCTTCCCGTGATGGACCCCGCAAACCACCGGGTCCCCGCTGTGGAGGGTCCCTTCCTGGATGAGCACCGTGGCCACCGGCCCTCGACCGGCGTCCAGCTTGGCCTCCACCACGTAGCCGACGGCGTGCCGGTCGGGATTGGCCTTGAGCTCGAGGACCTCCGACTGGAGCAGGATCATCTCCATAAGGTCGTCGATGCCGACCTGCTGCTTGGCCGAAACGTTGACCACGATGGTGTCGCCCCCCCAGGCTTCGGGAACCAGTCCTTGCTCGGCCAGCTCCCGCAGAACCCGCTCCGGCTCAGCGTTGTTCTTGTCGATCTTGTTGACCGCGACGATGATCGGGACCTCGGCGACCCGGGCGTGGTTGATGGCCTCGATGGTCTGAGGCATCACCCCGTCGTCGGCGGCCACCACCAGCACCACAATGTCGGTGACCGTGGCCCCCCGGGCCCGCATGGCCGTGAATGCCTCGTGGCCGGGGGTGTCCAGAAAGACGATCTGGCCGCTGGCCGTCTCGACGTTGTATGCGCCGATGTGCTGGGTGATCCCCCCGGCTTCGCTGTCGGTGATCCGGGTCTTCCGGATGACGTCGAGCAGGGAGGTCTTGCCGTGATCAACATGGCCCATGATGGTGACCACCGGCGGCCGGGACGCGAGCTTTTCGGGATCGTCGATCCCATCGCCGGATGCTTTGAGCACCGCTTCCTCTTCGAACGACGCTCGATCTACCCCGTAGTTGAACTCGGCCGCCACCAGGGTTGCGGTTTCGAAGTCGAGGGTCTGATTGACGGTGACCATCATCCCCTGGGACATCAGCTTCATGATGATGTCGTTGGCCTTGATCCCCATCCGCTTGGCCAGGTCCGACAAGATGATGGTGTCGTCGATCTTGATCCGCCGTTTGATGGCCTTGGGCGTGGTGATCTGGGTCTTCTGGCGTTGCGGCTGCTTGCCCTTGGGGCCCTTTTTCATCTTCCGACCCCGTCCGCCGCCGGCGTAAAGCTCCGACCCCTCGACCACCTCCTTACCCTTGAAGGAGATTTTCTTCTTGGCCCAACGGGTTTCCTTGCCGTCGCCGGTCTCCTTTTTCCCCTTTTTCCGCTTTTTCTTGTCCGCTTCCGTGGCCTGCGCCGGAGCGGCGCCGTTGGCCGGTCGGGCCGCGGCCGCGCGATCGGTCGGGGCGGGCTCGGACGGCTCCTTTTTGGCGACGGGCGGCGGCTGGGTGGGGAGCTTGATGATCTTGGCGGGGGCGTCCTTCTTATCCTTCTTCTTTTTCTTTTTGCCCTTGGCCGGCTCTTTGGCCGCCGGCTTGTCGTCTTCTGGCTTGTCGGTCGCCGCCAGACTCTCCGGCGCGGCTTCGGTCGCGGTGTCAGCAGTAGATTTCATGGTCTCGGCGTCGGTCCGCCCGGCTTCGGCGGGCGCACTGGGCTCAAGCTCCGAAGGCGTGGCCTCGGGCTCGGCGGGTTGATCGGCCGGCTCCGGGGCGGCCTCGATTTCAGGGGTGTCAGTCTTGGCGGCGCCGTTCTCGGCGGCCACGGCCGG
>CAYNGG010000316.1:0-1146 GCA_964396575.1 uncultured Desulfobacteraceae bacterium
CTTCGTGGGTGATGTCCAGGGTCGTCCCGGGCTTTAATTCCACATCGGCCGGGGGCATGAGAAAGCTCCGGCCGGGCTGGCGGAAGACCTCGGCCACGGCGGCCACCTCCTCCGGCGACACGCCGGCCAGACCGGCGATCTCGCCCACCGTTGCCGGCCGCCGGGTGTCCCGCCGGCCTTCGAACCGTTCGGTGAGGGCCCGGAACATGACCTCGGCTATCCGCTGATCTTCCTGCCTCAGCTCCCCGTAGGCCTCTTCGACATGATCGTTGAGGCACCCGTCCAGGCCGTTCAGGGCATCCAATCCGCCCACGTCCAGCCGTTTGCTCTTACCCGCCCGGTTCCAGAGCCGCATGAGGGCGTGCTGGAGCAGGGGGAGCTGGTCGGTCCGGTTTTCGGCCTCGTCGAGAAGCCGCCGGACCAGCTCGGGGGCGACCTCGCCCCCGAACTGGGGGAGGGCCGCCGGGAGCTGGACCGCGTCGGCCATCCCCTCCGGGCTCAGGGCCGGGGTGAGGAAGAGTCCGGCGTTGATGGCTTCGGGGAGGTCCGGGTAGCGGGAGCAGTCGCCCAGAAATTCGGAGCGCATGGTGATGACCACATAGACATCCGGGTGGGTGGCGGCGCCCAGGAGGAGGGCCACGAACGCGGACGCCTCGGTCCCGGCGGTCCGGTGATAGCGGAAAAGCTCCTCGAACTGATCGATCAGGATCAAGAGCCGGCGGTTTTCCGGGAGCGGCTCGACCCCGAGCCGCCAGTTGAGGGCCATGGCGCCCCGGCGCAGGTCGGCGTCGAGGTCGGTGGCGGGACGGTCGAGGGCTTGGCCCCAGTCCGTGTCCCGGACCAGGGCCTCGGCCAGCCGGCCAAAGGGCCGGTCCCCGGGCCGGATCTCAACCACCGACCAGCGGGCCCCGGCCCCGGCCATGTAGCCGCTGTCCAGGGCCGGCAGGAGACCGGCCTTGACCAGCGAGGACTTGCCCGACCCCGAGGTCCCCAGGACCGCCAGAAAATGGGTGTCCGCCAGCTTGTCCAGAAGCTGGTCCACCTGCTCGTCCCGCCCGAAAAAGAGGATGTCCTCGTCCCGCTCGAAAGGGCGGAGGCCGGGGTAGGGGGAGGTGAGCTTCATGGCGACGCCAGCCCTTGGGTGAA
>CAYNGG010000316.1:1246-5111 GCA_964396575.1 uncultured Desulfobacteraceae bacterium
AACCACCGGGTCCGGGGTTGCTTGTGATCGTCCTCGTACCAGAATTGGTATTTCAGGAGGGAAGCCAGCTCCGGCGGGAGGTCATAGATTGGCTCCATCCAGACGGGAAAAATCCGGCCGGAGTCCGGGCCGTGACGCTTGATGAAGATCTCCCGCTCCTGAGTACACCACGGCGATTCGAGGTAGCCCCTGGAGATGACGGGGACCAGGAGGCGGGAGGCTTCCAGCTCCCGGCGGATCCGGTCGGTCACGTTGTCGCTGCCCCGTAACTGCTCATAGTCAAGCCAGATGGGGACTTTGGCCATCTCCCGTGGCAGCTCCCGCCTCAGGAGCTTCCATAGCCGGTCCACAAAGGTACTGATCCAGCCCTTGCCTCCCTGGTCCAGCGTCTCGTTGTCGCACCATGCGTAGCTGATGAAAGCGTTGTATCGGTCGGTCATTCTGAGTGGCTCCCCTCTTGCGCCCTCTTCTAACCGATGGGGGCGGGCGTGTCAAGCGGAGGAAGTGAAGAAAGATCGGCCTTGACCATCAATCCCTGGAGTGGGTCAGCCCTGCCCGAGGGCCGCTCGCCCCTTGGGCGTGAGCCGGTAGCGCTGCCTGGGGCTTTTCGGCTTGTCCGGGATGGCCATTCGGATCAGATCTCCAGCCATCAGGGGGCGGAGATAGCGGCTGAAGAAGGACTCCCGGCGACCCAATCCGAGAAACCGCATCATCTCCCTCGCGGACGGCTCGGTCTGGCAAAAGGCCAGGAGCTTCCGGGCCTCCGGGGAGAGCGCGGAAGTCGTCCGACCGCTTGAGGTGGATGTCCGCTCGGCTCCGCTCGATTCGGCGCCCGGCCAGGAGCTTACCGCCCCTCCGTCTTTTTTCCTGAATCGTGCCTGAAAGGCATATCCGACCTCCTGGAGCAGCAGCTCGATTTCGGGATAGCTCAGCAGCTCCCGCCGCATCCGGGCAATCCCGGTTCCCCAGGCTTCAATCAGCTTCAGGTCTTTGAAGATCGGGGCCAGCACCCGGTTCCGGATCTCCGACCGGCCCGTCCCCAGGTCTTCGGGTGCCAGCGTATCCGGAAGGGGGCCCGGGCTGGTGACCTCCAGCATGTCGTCGAAGATGGCAATCTTGATGTCGCCGCCCAGGATGCTGTAATCCCGGTGGATGATGGCGTTTAAGATCGCCTCCCGAACCGCTAAAAGCGGGTACTCCCACCGGTCCTCCCGGTAAATCTCGCCGATTCGGCTGGCCAGGGCGATATTTTTTTTGACAAACCCCATGCACGGGTCGATGGCAGCCTGGATCGGCCTGTCGATGGTGGCCTGATCCAGAAATAGATGGGTGTCAGTCCCCTTGAACCGGGCGCACTCGATCTTGGCATAGGGGAATCGCTGGACTCGTTCCGGTGAATCGGACAGGAGCAGCGCCGCGTTCGTCGGATATACCCGATCCCGGTCGGCGGCCATCAGCCCCATATTGACCAGATGCTGATCGTCAGCATGGCGGCCGGTGGCGTTTTGGTACTCCGCTTTGAAACGATCGAGATCGATCTGCTCCGGGGCCAAATCGTAGATCGGCAATCCGTCGAACGACAGCATCCGTTTTTGCCGCTCCAGGGATTCGAGGATTTCCCGGGAGGCCAGTCGATTCGTGGACCCGACCCGGACATAGGTCCCCTTTCGCCGTCCCTTGCCTTTCAAGTAATAGGGCTTTTGATTGCCGGGGAAAATTTCTACAACCAGAAGGTTCGTTCCCTCAACCGACTGGATGTAGATCTCCGGGATGATAATGGGCGTACACCGGTCGAAAATCAGGTTGGAGATCCGCTCTTCTAATGCGAATATTTCATCATCGGGAATCCCGACGGCCTCCCGTGGCTCATTTTTCACGCCAAAAACGATTTTACCGCCGCCGCCATTGGCAAAGCCAACGACGGTTCTGGCCACCTGGTCCCCTTTTGGGAGGGTCTCTTTGAATTCGAGACGTCGCGATTCGGTCTGTTTCCAAAACGGTGCGAGCTCAGTCATCATAGCCATACCATTACCCTTTCGCCCGTTCCTTGTCAAATCAATAGATGGCGAAAGCTGACAATCCGGCCATGGATTGCCCATCGAAGTGGATAACGGATCAGATCCCGGCGATTGAAATTTGGGCTTGACTCCAAAGAAAAAATCGTGTTAGATGGAAACAGTTCTTATTTAGGATAGAAAGGCTTTCAGTGGCGGACCATCACAAACGATTTGAAATCATCATCCGGAAATTGCGGGACAGCGGCCACAAGATCACCCCCCAGCGGCTGGCCATCGCCGGCATTCTGGCCAGAAGTGAGGGCCACCCCAGCGCCGAGGATATCCATGACCGGATTCAGGCTGACTTTCCGACCATGAGCCTTGCCACGGTTTACCGGAATATCGTCTTGATCAAGTCGCTCGGTGAGGTCCTTGAGCTGGGGTTTCCGGACGGGAGCAACCGGTATGACGGCAACAAGCCCGAACCCCATCCCCACGTTATCTGCATCAAGTGCAAAAGCATTGCCGACGCGGATCTCGATAGCATCGATGAAATGAAACGGAAGGTCGCGCTCGAAACGGATTTTCAAATTCTGAATCACCGGTTGGACTTTTTCGGCGTCTGCGCCGCTTGCCGGGCGGAAGATGCCTGATATTTTTTTAAGCGCTCGATGATAGGCGTTACCAGATAAGAATTTATGTTGAACCATCACGGGCGCCGGGTTCATGGCAACCCGGCCCATAACCTGAGTATGCGCAAGGAGACATCTGATGACGGACGAAAGCAAATGCCCGGTAACGGGTAAGCGGAGCAATCCCACCGCCGGCGGCGGGACATCGAATCGGGACTGGTGGCCGAACCAGGTCAACCTCAAGATCCTCCACCTCCACTCGGACCTGAGCAACCCCATGGGCGAGGATTTCGATTACGCCGAGGAGTTCAGGAAGCTCGACCTGTCGGCGGTGAAGAAAGACCTTTACGCTCTGATGACCGAGAGCCAGGACTGGTGGCCGGCCGACTGGGGGCATTACGGGCCGCTCTTCATCCGGATGGCCTGGCACAGCGCGGGGACCTACCGGATGGGCGACGGCCGCGGCGGCGCGGGGTCCGGCAGCCAGCGCCTGGCGCCGCTCAATAGCTGGCCCGATAACGTGAACCTCGACAAGGCCCGCCGGCTCCTCTGGCCGATCAAACGGAAGTACGGCAAGAAGATCTCCTGGGCCGACCTGATGATCCTCGCCGGGAACTGCGCCATCGAGTCCATGGGGTTGCCGACCTTCGGCTTTGCCGGCGGGCGCGAGGATGTCTGGGAGCCGGAAGACGACATTTACTGGGGCTCCGAGGACGAATGGCTGGGCGACGACCGCTACTCGGGTGACCGGGATCTCGAAAACCCGCTCGCCGCCGTCCAGATGGGCTTGATCTACGTAAACCCGGAAGGGCCGGACGGCAACCCCGACCCGGTCGCCTCGGGGAAAGACGTCCGTGAGACTTTCGAGCGGATGGCCATGAACGACGAGGAGACCGTCGCGCTGGTCGCCGGCGGACACACTTTCGGGAAGTGTCACGGCGCCGGCCCCGCATCCCATGTGGGGGCGGAGCCCGAGGCCGCCCCCATCGAGCAGCAGGGGCTCGGCTGGAAGAGCAGCTTCGGCGCCGGCAAGGGCGGAGATACCATCGGCAGCGGGATCGAGGGCGCCTGGAAGCCGCGCCCGACCCAATGGGACATGGGCTACCTGAAGGTCCTCTTCAAATACGAATGGGAGCCCGTCAAGAGCCCGGCCGGGGCGAACCAGTGGCTGGCCAGGGACGTGGACGAAGAAGACATGGTGGCGGACGCCCACGACCCGTCGAAAAAGCACCGGCC
>CAYNGG010000317.1:0-5088 GCA_964396575.1 uncultured Desulfobacteraceae bacterium
CACTCATCACTCAGTCCTCATCACTCATCACTTCAGGCGGGTGTCCCGGAAGCGTAACCCTCGTCTTTGGCCCGGACATCGAGATGGAGGGTCACCAGCTTTTCGAGGGGCGGATAAAAGGGGCGTGACAGGTGCCGGGTATCGATGGTTTTCAGGTAGGTTTTGCAGGCGTCACAGAGATCGACGCGATATTCGGGCTCGGCTTCGGTGAAAAAATAGCGGAGGGTTTCGCTGTCGGTGACTTCGCAGAAAGGGCAAAAAATCCGACGGGCCGGCCATGGATGAGCGCAGAAGCCGCAGATCAGGTACCGTCCGCCGCGGTCGTCCAAAGCCGCCAGGCCGGGACGGTTGCCGCAGACGGGGCATTGGCCGAGGGGCAAGGGCGCCGGGTCGGCCAGATGAGCGGCCGCCAGCCGCTCCGCCTCCGACGCCAGAGCCGGGTAGAGGCTCGCATAGCCGATAAAGGCCAGAACGGACCGCTCCACCGCCAACTGGTCCGCAATGGCGTCCAGGTAGGCATCGTCTTCACCGATAATGGCCGAAAAGAGCGTATCCGGCGCCAATTCCCCGGATTGGAGTCCTTCGGTCAGCCGACGGGCCGCTTCATCGAGGGGCGCGGTCACCCCCCGGCCGCACTCGCGGATCTCGAGGAACAGGTCCCTGGCGGCGGCGACGTCGATGACGAAATCGGTCATGGCGATCAGGGGCCGTCGTTCCGCGATCCGGCGTTCGGCTTCGGCCGGGTCCAGGGAAATCGGGGGGAGATCGAGATGGTCCCGGCTTTTGGCCTGGGCGATGAAGACGGCCTCGTAAAAGGCCAGGATGCCGGCATAGGTCGGCCGGTCCGTCCGGAGGGCGGCGGCGGCTGTTCGGATCTCCGCGTCGGTTCGAGCGATTTCTAAAGGCATGGGGGCTCCCGGAAACGAGCGGAGCGGGCCGAAGCCCGCTCCGCGGTGGAACGGATCAGCGCAGCGCGGCGCCCATCCGCTTGAGGGGGTTGAAGAGCTGGGCCAGAGCCGCCTTCCGGGTCAGTCCGTCGTCGTGGGAGGCGATGGCCGAATGATGGTAGGTCAGCGGATCAAAGGCGGTGAGAAAAACCACCCGGACGGAGCCCGGATCGATGACCGTCGCCTGTGGAAAGGTCTTTCGAGCGGTCTTCAACCGCTTTTCGGCCAGGGCGAGCATCTCGTCGCGTTCCCCGAAATTCATGGCCCCGGTGGGACAGGTCGTTACACAAGCGGGCGCCAGGCCGTTGTGAACCCGGTCGTAGCACATGTCGCACTTGGCCAGGGTCCCGTCGGCGGCCTGTCGCGGAATATCATAGGGGCATGACTCCCGGATCTCATCGGCATTCAGATGCCGGGTGTTGGCGGTATAGATCACCGCCCCGGTCAGCGGATCGGTGAAGATCGCCTCGGGATACCCGGCCGCCGCCTCGCAGGGCGCGTCGATACAATGGCGGCACTGATCCGGGAAAAAGAGCCACCGGAGCTTGCCGTCGATGACCTCCTCGGTCATCCGGACGAGCTTGTAGGTGTTAAAGGAGAGGTCCGGGGGGTTCTGATAGGTCCCGCGGTTGGTCGTCTCTTCCGCGGGGAGATGGTGCCACTGCTTGCAGGCCACCTGACATCCCCGGCAGGCCGTGCAGAGCGTGGTGTCGATGAAAAAGGTCTTGCTCATGTCGATCACCTCCGTTTAGAGCTTGCTGACATTAACCATGAAGGCCTTGGTTTCGGGGATGCGGGTGTTCGGATCACCCGTGGACGGGGTCAGGAGGTTGGCGCTCTCTTCGGCGCCGCTCTCCGGCCACCGCCAGCCGAAGTGCCAGGGAATCCCCACCTGGTGAACCACGCCGCCGGCGATCTTAAAGGGCTTGAATCGCTTGGTGACAATGGCCGTGCAGTCCAGACCGCCCCGGGCCGACGAGACCCTCACCCGCTCGCCGTTTTCGATCCCCTTGAGCCGGGCGAGCTCCTCGCTCATCTCGACGAAGACCTGGGGCTGGAGCTCCATGAGCCAGGGCTGCGGCCGGGTCATCAGGCCGGTCTGCCAGTGCTCCACCACCCGGTAAGTGGTCCCGACATAGGGGAACCGGGGGTCGCAGCTCGCGTGAGCGTCGGCGTCGGTCCCGTAGAGGGGAGTTGTGGGGTTGACCATCCGGGGGTTCATCAGGTTCTTTTCCAGCGGGCATTCCAGGGGCTCATAGTGCTCGGAGAACGGCCCGTCCGCCCGACCGGGGCCAAAGATTTGCCCGTAGCCGTGCTTCCGCATGATAAACGGATGTTTGCTCTTGGGGTTTTCGCTGCCGTCGAGGTTGAGGAGCGGTGGCCAGCCACCATCGGGCACGTCGCCCTTCCACTTCTCCCCGTTCCAGAGAATCACCCAGTCCTTCTCATCCCAGGGCTTGCCGTAGCGGTCCACCGACGCCCGGTTATAGATGATCCGGCGGTTGACCGGCCAGCACCAGGAAAACTCGGGATAAAGGCCGATCCCGTTAACGGCGTCCTCGGCGGACCGGCGGGCGGCCATGTTCCCCTTTTCGGTGTAGGAGTTGCAATAGAGCCAGTTGGCCGAGGATGTGGTCCCGTCGTCCTGGAGAAAGGCGAAGGACGGCACCAGGGTCCCCTTTCTATAGGCCGTCCCCTTGACCGTGACGTCCTCAAGAAAGTAGCCGTTGATCTCCCTGGCGACCTTGTGGGGATCGTACTCGCCGTTGGTCTCGTAATCCCACTTCAAATGGACGATGGGCTCCGGGAAAGTGCCCCCATGGACGTAAAGCGACTGAATCTTATGGCCCAGGTCCATGATGATGTCGCCGTCGGGCCGGCTGTTGCCCTTGGGCTTGGGCCCCTGATACCGCCACTGCATCCATCGGCCGGAGTTGGTGATGCTCCCCTCTTTTTCCACCGAAACGGCGGCCGGCAGCATGAAGACCTCAGTCTTGATCTTTTTGGGGTCCATCCCCGGGCCCTTCCAGAAGGAGCCGGTCTCGTTGTCGAAAAGGTTGACGTTGACCATCCAGTCGAGCTTGGCCATGGCCTTCCGGGTCTTGCCGGAGTTGGCCCCGGAGCAGGCCGGGTTCTGGCCCCAGGCGAAAAAGCCCTTGAAGTTGCCCCGGTACATCTCGTCAAAGAGGTCGAGCCAGGAGTAGTGCTTCCCGTCATCGACCTTGGGCAGCCAGTCGTAGCCGAAATCGTTTTTCGGGGTGGCCGCCGGGCCGAAGAAGGATTTGAGGAGACTCACCGAATACTTGGGATAGTTGGACCACCAATTGGCGCTCAGCGGGTCATTGCTTTTGGGGGTGTAATGGTCGTTGTAAGCCTGAAGGGAGCCGTCCGACGATCTCGGGGTTTTGAGGTAGCCCGGCCAGATGTGCCAGAGGAGGCAATGGTCGGTGGATCCCTGGACGTTGGACTCGCCCCGCAGAGCGTTCACGCCGCCGCCGGCCACGCCCATGTTTCCCAACAGAAGCTGGATGATGGCCATGCTCCGGATGTTCTGGACGCCCACCGTGTGCTGAGTCCAGCCCATGGCGTACATAATGGTCGCGGCCCGGCCCGGCGCCCCGCTGGCGCCGTAAGTCCGATAGACTTTTTCCAGATCCGCCTCGGGAGTCCCGGTGATCCTCGACACCAGGGGCATGTCGTATCGGGCGTAATGCTTTTTGAGGAGCTGATAGACGCAGTTGGGGTCCTGCAAGGTCAGGTCCTTCTTGGGCACGCCGTTTTCGTCCATCTGAAAGGCCCAGGATGATTTGTCATAGGACCGGGTTTCGGAATTATACCCGGTGAAGACCCCGTCTTCAAACCCGAAATCCTCATTCACCAGAAAGGCGGCGTTGGTGTAATGGACCACGTACTCCTCGTGGATCAGGTTGTTGTCGAGGATGTACTTGATCATCCCCCCTAAAAAGGCGATGTCGCTGCCCGACCGCAGGGAAGCGTAAATATCCGCCTTGGCGGAGGTCCGGGTGAACCGGGGATCGACGTTGATAATGGTGGCGCCCCTTTCCTTGGCCTTGAAAACGTATTTAAAGGAGATGGGGTGGTTTTCAGCGGCGTTGCTCCCCATGATGAGGATGCAGTCGCTGTTCTGGAGGTCTATCCAGTGATTGGTCATGGCACCGCGTCCGAACGACTCTGCCAGAGCCGCTACCGTGGCGCTGTGTCAGATACGGGCCTGATGCTCGATGTAAACCAGGCCCAGGGAGCGCATAAGGGCCTGGTAGATCCAGCACTCCTCGTTGTCCAAAGCCGCGCTGCCCACCGACGCGATGGCCGTGGTCCGGTTGACCACCTGGCCCCGGTCATTTTTAAAGGTGAAATCGGCGTCCCGGGTCTCCTTGACCCGGTTGGCGATCTGAGTCAACGCCCAGTCCCAGGAGACCGGCCGCCACTCATCCGAATTGGGCGCCCGATACATGGGCTCGGTCAGCCGGTTTTCGTTTTCCGCCAACTGCAACAGGGATGCTCCCTTGGAGCAGAGCGAGCCCCGGTTGATCACGTGGTCCGGATCACCTTCGATGTTGATGGCCCGGCCGTCCCCCCGCTGACTGGTGTGGACGATGGCCCCGCACCCCACCCCGCAGTAGCAGCAGATGGTGGTGGTCTCCCGGGCGTACTGGGTCTTGAGCATCTGGGCATGGGCCCGGACCGGGGAAAGGTCGAACCCCAGCCCTCCGGCGGCAACGCCGGCGGCGGCAACCCCGGTAATCTGGATGAACTCCCGTCGGGTGACGTTCATGTGCCTGCCTCCTTTCTGAGTGCTTCGCTCGTGGCTCGGGGTGGGACCGTAACCCCACCGGGAACCGTCAGTTATAGTAACTCATGGTTCTTTATGGGAGCTTTAGAAAAACTCCCGATGTTACACCTACGTTAGCCAACCCATATTGCAATCAAACCGATACCCGAGCCTTTCCCCCTCCAGGCGCATCGTTTAACATTTCAATATGTTACTATCGCACCCGGCGTAGTTTGTCAATCAATTCATAAAGAGCGTTCTACTTTCTAAACGGCGTTCAAAGACCGATAGCTCTTGCGCCGGGGCGGCGGAGACAGTAGAAGATTTGTGATTTTAGATTGGTGATTG
>CAYNGG010000318.1:0-5079 GCA_964396575.1 uncultured Desulfobacteraceae bacterium
CCTTTTTCCCGGTGACCAGATCGGCGCAGAGCCGGCCCACGCCGGGGGAGACCATAACCCCGATCCAGTAGCCGCAGTTGACGTGGAAGCCGGGGACCTCGGTGGGGCCGATGATCGGCTGCTGGTCCGGGGTGTAAACATATTGCCCGGCCGAGACCGAAAGGTCGTTTTTCTTCAGGTTCTCGATGATCTCGTCCCAGAAGGGGCTGAGCCGGCGGACCTTGTCGAGGGCCATGGCGGGAAAGTCCCAGTCGCCGGTGGGGTTGGCCATGGGCGGGCTCGCCGGCTCGTCCGGGTTGACCCAGCCCACCAGGGCCCCGCCCGGCTCGGGCCGCCAGTAGGAGCCGTTGACCAGGTTGACGGTAAAGGGGGCATCCGGCGGGATTTCGTCCGATGTGACAAAGACCTTCTGCCGGAGGACCGGTTCCAGGGGGAGATCGACGCCGACCATCTTCGAGATGACCCCGGCAAACGGGCCGGCCGCGTCCACCACCGTCCGGGTGGAGATGGTCCCCCGGTCGGTCACGACCCCGGAGACCGCGCCGCCGTCGCCGTCGGTGAGGATGTCCGTCACCTCTGTCCGGACGTAGAATCGGGCATCCGAGGCTTTGGCAAAGCCCTGGGTCAGCTCATGGACCGAGAGCCAGCCGTCGTTCTGCCGGAAGGTGGCGCCCTGGACCTCCGGGGAGAGGAAGGGGAACCGCTTCCGGGTCTCCTCGCCGGTGAGAAACTCCGAGTCGGGCACTCCGAGCCGGTGCTGCTCGGCAATGGCGGCTTCGAGCTGGGGGAGCATCCCGGCGTCGTCGGTGATGAAAAGATAGCCGCGCTTCCGGAGGTGGATTTCGTGACCGGGGAGCCCGACCCGGTCGGCGAAGTGATCGAAGAAGTCGAGGCTTTCCAGGGCCAAAGGGACGATGGCCGGCTCGGTGAACTGGGCCCGGAAGCACTCGGCCGACGCGCCGGTGGTCAGGGTTCCCAGCCCGTCCCGGGCCTCGACCAGGACCGTATCCAGGCCGGATTTAGAGAGAAAATAGGCCGTGGCCACGCCGACGATCCCGCCGCCGATGACCACCGCGTCGGCGGTCCGGTCCGCTGTGTCGGGCACGAGGATTTTTCGCATAGGGGCACCTCCAGTGGGCGCGCGGGCGGTATCACCCGCGCGGGTTGAATCCGTGGATGAAAACGGTCAGGGCCAGAGGTCGGCGGCGACGTCGGCCAGGCCCACCCGGGTCAGAGTTTCGGCGGTGGGGATGCCGTTGTCGTCCCATCCCCGGGCCGCGTAGTATTCGTCGAGCATGATGTTGACTTCGTCTTCGGTGATGAAGTGGCCCTCGTTGGGGCCGGTCCGGACGGCTTCCCGGCAGAGGCGGGGCGGGGGCATGTCCATGTTCCTGCCGAACCCCGGAATCTCCCGGACGGAAAAGGCCCGGGTCAGGTGCCAGATGGTCTCCGAGACCCGGATCAGCTCGTCCCAGGTCCGGCGCCGGCCGGTGATAAGGGCGCTCAGGGTCTCGTAATGGGAGACCTCGAAGCCCAGCTCCATCATCTGGAGCCGGCAGGTCCCGAGGACGTCGAACATGGGGCGGAGGTGCTGGGAGTCGATGACCCCCTGGGCCTTGCCCCGGACCTCGGATTTCGAGAGCCGATCACCGGACCCGCCGGCCTGGATGAGGGCGTGGACGTCGGCGTTCGTCCCGGTGACGTCCTGGCCGAGGACCCAGGCCCGGTTGTGGTGGGCTCCCACGTCGGCGGTGAGGTAGGCCAGCATCATCCCCGGAGCGTTCCGGCATTCGTAGCCGGTCCATTCGAGCCCCTTGACGTGGACCGCCAGGTTCTCGGCCCCCCCGCCGATCAGTTGGGCCGCCCGCTGGACCCCTTCGGCCAGGATGTCCCCAGCCCCTTCCCGCCGGGCGATCAGCTCGAGGATGTGGACGACGTCGGCCAGGCTCTCGAACCCGACGGCCCGGCCCCCGAAATCGGCTTGGGTGAGGAGCCCCCGCTCGAAGCACTCGATGGCAAAGGCGACCACGCCGCCTCCGGAGATGGTGTCGATCCCGAGCTCGTCACAGACATAGTTGGCGTAGGCCACCTCCTCGATGGTCTGAAGGACGCAGTTGCCGCCGAAGAGGGCGATGGTTTCGAACTCGGGGCCCTCGACGTAAACGGTCCCCAGGGGGGTGGTGGCCCGGCCGTACTTTCCGCAGGGGATGGGGCAGCAGAAGCAGCCCTTGTCGGTGATCTTGATCCGCTCGATCACCTGGCGGCCGTTGATGGCCTCGTAGTGCTCGGCGTAGGATGTCTGGAAGTTCCGGGTGGGAAAGGCCCCCACCTGGTTGACGAAGTTGGTGATCCCGGCGGTCCCCTCGGGGGTCCAGCCCTCGAAGCCGGGCTTTTTGTAGATCTCCTGGTAGGCGTGCCGGGCGGCGGGGATCATCCCGTCAAGGTCGTAAACCGAAAGGCTTCCGGTCCCCCGGACGGCCACCGCCTTGAGCCGCTTGTCCCCCCAGACGGTCCCGATCCCGGTCCGGCCGCACTGCCGGCCAAAGTCATGGGAGATGCAGGCGAACCGGCAGCGGTTTTCCCCGGCGGGCCCGATGGTGCAGATCTCGAAGTCCTCGCCGAGCTCCTCCTTGAGGGCCGCCTCGGCCGTAATCGAGCCCATCCCCCGGATCGACTCGGCGTCCCGGAGCTCCACCTGGTCATCGTCGATGACCAGGCAGGAGAGCCGGTCAGCCCGGCCGGTGAGGACCACCGCGTCGTAGCCGGCGTACTTGAGGGCCGGGCCGAAGTGGCCGCCCAGGTTTCCGTCGCCGTAACCGCCCGAGGCCGGGGATTTGGTCCCGAAGTGGGTCTTGCCCGAACCGGGGAGGTAGTGGCCGGTGAGCGGGCCGGTGGCAATGACGACGATGTTCTCCGGCGAGTAGGGATCAGTGCCCGGCGGAATTTCGTCCCAGAGAAGCCGGGCCACGAACCCCCGGCCGCCGATGAATTTCTCGGCCAGGTCCGGGTCCAGGGCGACCTTTTCCACCGTCGGGCCGGAGAGATCGATCCGAAGGATTTGTCCCGCGTATCCGTAGAGTGTCATCCCGCCCTCCGTTCCGCCGGGGCGTCGGCCCGGACAATGGCCCCCCGGGGACAGGCATCGGCGCAGTCCCCGCAGCGGGAGCAGATTATGGGTGTATCGAGGCTCGGGTGGACCCTGATAACGCCTTCGGGACAGGCCTCGACGCAGACCTCGCAGCCGGTGCAGGCCTCCGGGTTGATCCGGAAAACGCCGTCGATCTCCTCGATGGCTTCTTCCGGACAGGCCTCGGCGCAGGCGCCGCAGCCGTCGCAGAGGTGAACCCGATAGATGCCGGGCTCGGGAAACCTCGCCTCGATCCGAAGCGCCGCCTTGGCCGGGTTGACCTCCCGGAATTGCGACAGCGCACAGGCCACCAGACAGGTCCGGCACCCGGAGCAGCGCTCGTGAATCACGGTCAGCTCAATCATAAAAGCCCCCTTTCAAACAGGCTCGGGGTTGGGTGGACCGCCGGCCGCCGCCGGCGGCTTATTGCCATTCGGCCGCCATCCGGTCGAGATCCTTGACCACTTCGTCCGGCAGCGGCTCGGGGGTGTGATCCATCAGGGCCCGGGTCCGCTCGTTGAGCCGCTGGTGGAATTCCTTGCCCCCCTGTTTCTCCCAGTTGGCGGCCGTGCTCCGGTCGAAGAGCTTCGAGTACCAGACCTCCCGGAAATACTTGAAGGTGTGGGGCTCGTTGAGGAAGTTCCCCCCCGGGCCTACCTTGTCGAGGATGTCCAGAGCCAGCCGGTCGTCATCCACCCGCATCCCGGCCATATAGTGGTTGACCATCTCGATGATCTCGTTGACCAGGACCATGTATTCCGGGGAGACGAGGGTGGCCCGGTCAAGCCAGCCGTTGTCGTGGACCATGTTGGCCCCGCTCATGGACGAGCAGAGGCACGAAAAGGTGGCCTCCACCGCCGCCTGCTGGTCCGGGCGCTTGGCGTCCGAGCAGCCGGACATCCCCATGAACGGGATGTTGTAGAACTGGGCCATCTGGGCCATGGCCGATGCCATGACGTTCATCTCCGGGGCCCCGTAAGAAAAGACCGAGGTCTTCATGTCCATGATGGTGGCAAAGGCGCCGTAGATGAACGGGCTGGCCGGCCGGACCATCTGGGCCAGGACGATCCCGAACAATGACTCGACGCTCCCCTGGACCACCGTCCCGGCCAGAGTGGCCGGGGCCGTGGCGCCGGCCTGAGGGCCGGAGTAGCAGACCTGGGGAAGCCCCTTTTCAGCGGCGAAAAGGAGCCGGTCGATGAGGGCGTCGTTGAAGACCAGCGGGCTGATGGGCGAGTTGAAGACCACGATGTTCGGGTGCATCAGGAGCGCCGCCTCGCCCCCGGCGATGGTCGCGGCCATGTCGTAGATGTCCTTCATGGCCTTGAGGCTCGAGCAGCAGAAGAGGAGCGGTTTTTCGGTGTAGGTGAGGGCCTGCCGGGCGATGGTCCGTTCGGCGACCGAGGAAGCGATGTCCGAGGCCACCCCGATGGTCATCACCCAGTGGAAATGGTCCAGGGCATCGGCGATGGTGGCCGTGACCCGGCAGTCATCGACGGTGAAAGGGCCGCGCTCGCCGGTGATGGGACTCAGGTAGTCGAAGGCGTCGAGGGTCGGGCCGTAATAGGTGTCGTCGTCCTTTAAGACCACCGCCTTCTTCCCCCGGCGGGAGTAGAAGACCACCTGGGGCGGGACCAGCCCCAGGGCCTGCTCCACCAGCCAGGCGGGGAGCCGAACCCGGTCGCCTTCCACCTCGCCCCCGTGGCCCTGGATGATCTCCCGGGCCTTCTCGTGGGTGACGCGGACGCCGGTGGTCTCCAGAATCTGAAGGGCGGCTTCGTGGAGACGGCGCATCTGACGGTCGCTCAAAAACCGCTGTCGCGGCTTGATATGGACGGTCTCCTCGGTGACGTAGGGGAAATCCTGGGGCGTCGGCCCCGGCAGGATATGCTCCGTTCCCAGCGATTTCTTTCTCATGGGGTCACGCTCTTTCGGCTTCGTGGTTAGGGTGA